>CBJNAR010000092.1:0-8596 GCA_966434075.1 uncultured bacterium | reverse complement strand
CCTCGACACCCGGCCCGGCACCTTTCTGCGCGGCACCCTATTTCGTGCGTGGCTGCTCCATCCGCTGGAGCAGCCGGAAAGGAGTCAATCATGCGTGTGTTAATCTCCGGGGGCGGCATCGCGGGGCTGACCCTGGCCTACTGGCTGCACCATTACGGCATCCCCGCCGTCGTGCTGGAGCAGGCGCCGGCGATCCGCCGCGACGGCTACGCCATCGACTTCCTGGGCACCGGCTACGCGGTGGCCGAGCGCATGGGCATCATCGACCGGCTGGCAGCGCACCAAATCCCCTTTAGCGAGGTTCTCTATGTCAATAAGGCGGGCAAGCCCGTCGCCCGGATGGATGTCGCACTAATGCGCAGCCTCACCCGCGGCAAATACCTGGGCCTGATGCACGCCACGCTCGAAGAGGTGTTGTATGATGCGCTGGCCGGGCAGGTAGAGGTGCGCTTTGGCCGCTCGCTCACCCATCTGGTGGACGGCCCCGATGGGGTGACAGCGACGTTGAACGACGGCACGACCGAATCCTTCGACCTGGTGATCGGGGCGGACGGGGTCCATTCGATCACGCGCTCGCTGGTCTTCGGCCCCGAAGCCCAGTTCAGCCGCTATCTCGGCTACACCGTCGCCAGCTATCTGCTGCCCGACCACTATGGGATCAGCTCCACGCTTAGCTTCCAGATGTTTGTCCAGCCGGAACGGATGGCCGCGGCATACTGCACGGAACAGCCCGACCAGATCCTGATCTTTTTCATGTACCACAGCCCGCAGCAGGAACATGTGCCGCGCGATCAGCGGCTGCCCCGCCTGCGCGAAGTGTTCGCCGGGATGGGCTGGCTGACGGACCGGTTCCTCGGGGATGTCGACCCGGCAGCGCCTTTGTTCATGGATACGGTGGTCCAGATTCAAATGCCCACCTGGCATCGCGGGCGCGTGGCCCTGGTAGGCGATGCCTGCGACTGTCCCACGCTGGTGTCCGGGCAGGGGGCGTCGCTGGCGATGGGCGGGGCCTATCTGCTGGCGCGGGCGTTGCACGAAACGGCGGACTATGAGCAGGCGTTCCAGCGCTACGAACAGCAGATGTACGGCTTTGTCCAGGAGCAGCAGAAGAACGGGCGCAGTTTTGCCAAATCCTTCGTGCCGGGCAGCGCGCTGGGGCTCGTGCTCCAGCGCGCGATGATAAAGGTGCTGTTGCGCCCGGCGTTCGGCGGTCTGCTGCGCCGCCAGTTCGGCGCCGAGAGCCTCCCGTTAGGCCAAGAAGACCCCCCGGTGGCGGCCCCGGTGGCGGAGGAAAGCCTGCCTCGGGCGTGAGCCTGCGTGTGCGGCGATTCTGCGCTGCGCTCAGCATGACCGGGTGAGGCTTGTCGCTCTGAGCGCAGCGCAGAGTCTCGGCGCGTGGGGATACAAGACCGGGATTCTTCGCTGCGCCCCGGCGGACGACCCTGGTGGGGCAGGCGACTCAGGCGCCGCCGGTGGCGCGGAAAACGGGAATCACCGCGCGGATGCGGGTGCCCTGGCCGGGCGCGCTCTCGAAGGTGAGCCGTCCGCCCAGGCGCACCGCGCGCTCGTGCATCGAGCGCAGGCCCAGGTGACCGGGGAACGAGCCGTGCGGGTCGAAGCCGATGCCGTCGTCGGTCACGTCCAGGGTCAGCCCTTCGGGGTCCGCCGCCAGCCGCAGGGTCACGTTCGTGGCATGGGCGTGTTTGACGGTGTTATGCAGCGACTCCTGGCCGATGCGGTAGACGGCTTCCTTGACTTCCAGCGGCACGTCCGGCTCCCGCCCCAGGTCGGTCTGCACGGCGATGCCGTGGCGCGCGGTCAGCGCGGCGGCTTGCTTGCTCAACGCGGCGACCAGCCCTTCGGTAGCCAGGGACTCGGGGCGTAGCTCGAAAATCAGGGCGCGCATTTCGGCGAGACCGGCCTCGGCCAGGCTGAGCACGTACTCCAGCGGCCCGGCGGCTTCCAGCGGCGCGCGGTCCAGGAGGCGGCGCGCGGTATGGGCGCCCAGCGAAATGCCGTAAAGGGCCTGCGACACCGAGTCGTGTAGTTCGCGGGCCAGCCGCTGGCGCTCCTCCAGCGCGGCCTTGCCCTGCGCCTCGGCAAACAGCCGCGCGTTCTCCACGGCCACCGCCGCCTGGTCGGCCAGCGCGATCAGGAAGTCGCTCTCGGCTTCCGTGACGGGCGGCTCGGCCTGGTGGTAGCTTTCCAGCGTGCCGAGCGCCCGACCGTGGTACAACAACGGCACGCTGACTACCGAGTCCCAGCCGGCGGCGTGCAGGAACGGATGCAGGGGCGCATAGCGCGCATCGCCCAGGAAGCGGCGGCGCACGTCGTGGACGATCTGGGTCTCGCGCGTGCGGAAAGCGCGCAGCATCGGCGCGTCGACTCCGGCGCGCCAGGCGCCCTCCATCGCGGCGGCGTACCCGTCCGGCAGCCCCCAGCAACTGGCCAGGCGCACCGTTTCCCCCACCTCGTCGATCAGCACGACCGCGCAGGCGACGGCGCTCGTGGCCTGCACCACGTTGCGCGCCAGGGCGTGCAGGGTGGCCTCCAGCGACCCGGCGAAGGCGACGTTCGAGGCGATCTGGGCCAGGGCCGCGTTCTTGCGGGCCAGCTCCTGGGATCGCTCATAGAGCCGCGCATTTTCCAGCGTGATCGCCGCCTGGCTGGCGACGGCCATGACCAGGGCGGCATGCCGTGGCGTGTAGTAGCCGGGTTGGTCGTGGTCGATACGCAGCAGCCCGACCACGTGGTCCTTGACCAGCAACGGCACGCCCAGCCAGGCGCGCGCGTTGCTGAAGATTCGCCCTACCCGGCCGCCGGCCTGCCGGCGGAACCGCTGCGCCATGGGGCTGTCGCCCCAGATGTCGTCGATGATGATCGGCTGCCGGGCCTGCAGCACTTCCTGGTAGATATCGGCTTTTTCGGGCGGGAAGCGCGCCGGCCGCGCCTGGGTGGGGGGCACCGGTTCCCGGATCTCCAGAACCACTAAAGTGCCGGTTTCGAGCGCGAAAAGCGCCGCGCCCCGATAATCCACCAGCTTCTTGAGTTGATCGAACACCAGGTTGAGCAACGGTTTGAGTTCCAGCGTCGAGGCCATGCTGTTGGAGACTTCCAGCAGGGTGGTCAGTTCGCGGGTGCGTTCGTCAACCCGCTGCTCCAGCGTCTGGTAGGCTTGCACGCGGTCGGTAATATCGCGGACCACGGCCAGGATATGCGGCTGCCCTTTGTGCAGGAAGGGCGCGCCGTGGACCTCCACCGGCAGGGTGCTGCCGTCCTTGCGCACGTTGACCGCCTGGGTCTCAAACTGGCCGCCCGCGCGGACCGTTTCCACGAATTCGCGGAAGCTGTCGAGGTAATCCGCGTGGACGAAGGTGCGCGGATCGCGACCGATAAACTCCTCGTAGGTGTAGCCATGCATGCGGCAGGCAGCCGGGTTGGCTTCGACTACGATGCCTTCCAGGCTGTTGATGATCAAGGCGTCGCCGGTCGCTTCGAAGACGCCGCGATACTGGGCCTCTTTTTGTTGCATCAACTCGTAGGCCCGCATCCGCTCAGTGGCGTCGGTGGTCACGTCGATCACGCCGACGACCTCGCCGTTCTCGATCAGCGGGGTGAACACCGCGTCCCAATACGAAACAAGATCGCCGCTCTGCAAGCGCAGGGCATCCTGGCGGACGGTCTCCCCGGCGAGGACGCGGGCCAGCAGCGGCGCGACCGCCTGCTCGACTTCGGGCGCCAGGTCGAAGAAGCGCAGGCCAGGACGCACGGTTACGTTGCGGTCTGTCGTGTAGTGATCGACGAAGTCGGCCCAGGTGGGATTGCAGCGCCGCAACACCAGGTCCCGGTCGAAGATGGCGATGCCCATCGGCATGCGGTCGAACAAGATCTCCAGCAAGCCCCACTGGTTGCTGAGCAATGGATCGGCATCGAAGGTGTCCGGGGTCGCGGGCAGCAACTCGAACCGGCAACGGTCGGCCCCGGTCGCCTGGCAGGCACGCTCCACGCAGACCACGTCCTGGCGCCCGCCCAGGGCGTTCATGATCCCGGCCAGCACGCCCCCACTGTACGCGCAGACGGGGCCGTCGGGGGTCTGCCCATGCCGGGTGAACATCCAGGACTCGAAGGTGGATCGCCCTCGCACCACGGCCTGGCCCCGCGGCCAGTCCAGGCTCTCGACCGTGAACTCGCCCAACCCGGCAGCCTGGATGGCGGCGATGCACTCGCGCACGGCCTCCGGCCCGGCGTCGGCGCCGAGGGACCGGGCGAAGGCGGCGCCGCTGGCGGCGCCCGCCTGCTGGAGGACGGCGCCGGTCAACCGGCGTCCGGCCAGGGCGGTCAGGTTGCGGCGGAGCGTCCAGATCCCGCCTGCGACATCGAGCAACGCCATGCGGGCGCTGCCGAGCCAGAGCGTGCCGCGGTCTTCACCGGTGTGCAGCGAGGGGTGGGTAAGAGCCATAGCGTGTTGCGACCTCAGACGGGGTGGATGGGAATGGACGGATGGACGCTGCGGGCCGGGGGGGCGGTAACGGGAATGCGATCACAAACGGCAACGACACCGGCGAAGTCTCTCCGTCTTTATACTGATTTTTGACCCGGCCAATGCCCCTTATTATATCCGTCCTGTGCCGCACGAACCGGGCCTCCCTGGCCGGTATAATTCAGTGAGACAACTAGAACAAATCTCCGTGATTATAGCACAATGGGTGGCTACCTGGCTACGAACTAGCCGGCCCGCGGAAAGCGAGTGAAGTATGATCCGAATATTGCTGGTCGATGATCAACCGGTGATCCGCCACGCACTGCGGACGTTGCTGACCATGGAACCGGACATGACGGTGGTCGAGGAAGCGCCGGACGGCCGCGCGGCGGTCAAACTGGCGCAGGAATTGCAGCCGGACGTGGTGGTGATGGACGTGAATATGCCGCGGCTGGATGGCCCGAGCGCCGCCCAGGAAATGCGCCGGGTCACGCCCAACACGGCGGTCATTATGCTGAGCCTCCACCATGACGAGGTGACGCGCACGCGCGCGCTGGCCGCCGGGGCCGCGGCCTTTATCGAGAAGCAGGCCGCCAGCATGAACACGCTCATGGCGGCGATCCGCCAGGCCGCGCAACCCGCCTGATCGAGAGCCAGGCCGCCGTCCCGTGCAAAGCACGGGACGGCTTTTTCGCTTTCATCCCGCCGTCTCGCGCCTGTCGCTCCTGGTTGCCGCCAGGTATTGCCCGGTGGCGGAGGCCGGCGATATAATGGGCGTATGAGTACCGCCGCCGTCTCGGAACTCCTGGATCTGCTCGACACGGCCTTCGAGGGCACGGGGCATTCCCTGCTGGACAACCTCCAGCCCGTCAGCTCCGACGATTGGACCTGGGTGCCGCCGGGCGGGCAGCGCAGCATCCGCGACATTGTCCAGCATGTCGGCGGCTGCAAGTTCATGTATGATGACTACGCCTTCGCCGGCGGGTGCCTCACGTGGGAGCATCCCCTGGTCGATGGGCAAGGCGTGCTCGACACCCCTGCGGCGGCCATAGGATGGCTGCGCGCAGGGCAGGATCGCCTCCGCCGGAGCGTTGCCGGTCTGGCCGATGCCGATCTGCCGTGCTTGCGGCTGACCAACTGGGGCGAAGAGAAAACGATCCGCTGGATTATCACCGCGATGATCCAGCATGACCTCTACCACGCGGGCGAGATCAACCACCTGCGGTCCTTGCACCGGCAGACCGACCGCTGGGCCTACGATCCGGGCTGATGGCGCTGGGTGCGACCTCCCCGAACCATCAATTTTGCGCGTTCAAAATTATTTGATGCACTCTTGTTGCTGTGGCCGAGCGACATCTCTGGACGTGGCCGCAGGCTGAATGTTGGGCAGCACAAGTGCCCTGCGGGTTGCGCAGGCAGTGGTGAGGTGCCCAGTGACCTTGTGGGCCATGGCACTGTTGATGCTGCCGGTTGGCGCCGGGCAAGCCTACACGCTGTGTGCTGACCCGTCATAGGAGGAGGAACTATGCAACGCATCGCGGTGGCGGGCGCCACCGGCGTACTGGGGCGGGCGCTGGTGCCTCTATTGCTGGCCGCGGGCTATGAGGTGCGCGCCCTGACGCCTTCGCCGGCGAAGGCCGCCGATCTGGCGGCGGCGGGGGCCGAGGTGCTGGAGTGCGATCTGCTGGCCCCCAGCAGCGTGGCCCGGCTGCCCGACCTGGTGGCCGGGTGCACCGCCGTCGCGCACATCGCCACGGCGATCCCACAGAATCCCCGCGCGCCTGGCGCCTGGGACGTGACGACCCGGCTGCGCACCAAGGGCACGCGCCGCTTGCTCGACGCCGCGCTGACGGCGGGGGTCCGCCGCTATATCCAGCAGAGCATCGTCATGGCCTACCCCGACGGCGGCGACCGGGTGCTGGACGAAGCCACGCCGCTGGACACCTCGCCCGCGCGCGCCGCCGTTTGCGGCCCGGTCATCGCCATGGAGGGCATGATCCGCGAGGTGCCGCCGGCGCAGCTCGCCTGGTGTATCTTGCGCGGTGGGGTGTTTGTCGGGCCGGGCACCTTCCAGGAGGGCATCATCGCCGGGTTGCGGGCTGGGACCGAGGTGGTGCCCTGCGATGGTCACAATTTCGTCTCACTGGTGCATGTGGCCGATATGGCGGCGGCGGTGCTGGCGGCGATACGCCACGCGCCGGGCGGGTCGACCTTCAACATCAACGCCGATCCCCTGCGCCAGGGCGCCTATCTGGACGAACTGGCCGTGCGTAGCGGCGCCCCGCCGCCACCCCGCGATCTCGCCCGCCCCTGCCCGCCCTCCTTCCGTTGCAGCAACGCCGCGGCGCGGACCATGTTACATTGGGCGCCCGACCACGGCATCTGGCCGTCCTGACTGGCAGATTGGGGAGGCAATCGTGTATAATCGTGAAGACTTACCGCATTGGCCGAGAAAGGTCTGCCGCTAACCCAGGATCCTTATGTACCGAGTTACCGCATCGCAAATCAGCATCGGCGCCCGTTCGTTCACCAACCGGTGGGCCACCTTCGACTTTATCCTGCTCTTGTCCACCCTGGCCGCGTGCGCTTTCGGCGTGTTGATGGTCTACAGCGCCACGCACGGCCTGGGGCCCGAGCCGCTGGCCTGGTCGAACCTGGCCGTGCAGCACGCCTTCAAGGCCCTGATCGGCTTCGTGCTGATGCTGATGCTGACCCAGGTGGAATACCACATGCTGGCGAGCTTCGTCTGGCCGCTCTACGCGGGCATGGTGGGGTTGCTGGCCGTGACCACGGCCCTGGGGCACACGGCCGGCGGCGCCACGCGCTGGTTCAAGCTCGGCGACCTGCCGGTGCAGCCCAGCGAGATCGCCAAGCTCGTGCTGGTGCTGACCCTGGCGAAATATCTCAGCGACAACGAGAAACGCACCGACCGCATCACCGTCTATATCGGCAGCCTGATCATCGCCGGGATCCCCATGGCGCTGATCTTCAGCCAGCCCGACCTGGGCACGGCCAGCGTCTGCGGCGTGATCTGGCTGGTGATGGTGGTGACGGCGCGCCTGCGCTGGCTCTTCCTGGCCGGCTCGGTGGTGCTCGGCGTGCCCGCGGGCTGGGGCCTCTGGTCCTACCTGATGAACACCATGCCCGACAAGTTCCAGTACATGCAGGACCGGTTGCTGATCTTCCTGCACCCGGAGAGCGACCTGTACGGGCAGGGCTACAATATCCTCCAGGCGCGGATCAGCATCGGAGCGGGCGGCCTGTTCGGCAAGGGCTTCCTGGCCGGCACGCAGAGCCAGTTGCACTTCCTCAAGGTGCAATACGCCGACTTTATCTTCTCGGTCATCGCCGAGGAGTTCGGCCTCATCGGCTGCCTGGCGCTGATCGCGCTGCTCTACGTGATCGTCATCCGCTATCTGCATATTGCCATGAACGCCCCCGACAGCTACGGCACGCTGATCGCCGTGGGGCTGGCGGCCTGGCTGGGCATGCACATTTTCGTCAATGTGGGCATGAATCTGAGCCTGATGCCGGTGGTCGGCATCCCGCTGCCGTTCATCAGCTATGGCGGGTCGTCCATGCTGAGCCTGCTGGCGGCGCAGGGCCTGTTGCAAAGTATCGCGCTGCGCTCAAGAAAAGTCATATTCGCGTGATTCGCGCGCCGCAGGGCGCATCCATCCGTCATCTTTCGGGGAGGTTGCGGGAATGTCGGGCATGAATTTCATGGACTCTTTGCGCAAGGGGCTGGACCGGGCCGGGTTCGAGGCCGATAAGCTGATGCGCTATAACCGGGTGCGCGCCGAGGCCGGGCGGCTCAATATCCAGGCGCGCGAGCAGATCCAGGCCCTCGGCGAGCGGGCGCTGGCCCTGCACAAGGCGGGCACGCTGCGCGACAGCGAGTTGGAGGCTCTGGCTCGCGACATCACCGATTTGCAGAGCCGCGCCAAGCAGAAGGAAGACGAGGCCAACGCGATCCAGGCCGAGGATTGGGTGGAACCGCCCGACCCGACCCCCGCGCCGCCGCCCGCGCAATCGGCGCCGCCGCCCGCGCCCGCCTATACGCCGAGCTACAACCCGACGCCGTCGCCCGCGCCGAGCTACAGCCCCGCTCCGTCG
>CBJNAR010000091.1:0-8604 GCA_966434075.1 uncultured bacterium | reverse complement strand
GGTTCCCGTAACGCCGACGCGCTCGAACTCGCCAACCGTCTGATCGATGCCGCCTCCGGCGCGGAGGTCTCGCGTTACTGGGTCACGTTCTAGCGTTCCGGCGCGCCGATATGGGCAAGCAGCCCTTTGCGGTGCTATAATAAATCAGGCGCCGGGCGGCTGCGGCGCTCATCACGTCTCGGAGGCTTTGCTTGATGCGCCGATCCCTGCTCCTGTTGCTCAGCGGACTCCTGCTCCTCGCCACGGCCGCGTGCGACTTCGGGCCCAGTGGCCCCAACGTCCCGGCCACCGCCACGGTCATCAGCGCCGGCAACGCCACGGTGACGGCGCGCGAGCCGCTGGCCGCCACCTATACGGCCGATCAGCAAGCGACGGCGACCGCACAGAACGCACAGTTCGCCGCCATCCGGCCCCTGATTACAGTGACGCTCAAGGACCAGGGCGCCGCCACCGACGCGGGCAAAGACGCCACGCGCGTCGGCATTACCGTGCAGAACGCGGACAAAGCTCCCCACCAGATCGTCGTCCGGGTCTATTACAAAGATGCCCCGCTGAACACGCAGGATTACGGCGTCGCCGGGGTGCGCGTGCCGCCCAACAGCAGCGCCGAGGCCAGCATTGTCTGGGCGTTACCCTTCAAACTGGCCGCCGCCCAGGTGCTGCAAATCGACAACATCTGGGACAACAACCCGCCGCCCGACGTGCCCTGAGCCTACGGCTCCAGGTCGGCCACGGACTCGACGACACGCGTCGGCTGGTAGGGGAAGCGGGCGACCGCCGCCGCCGTGGTCACGCCGGTCAGCACCAGGATCGTCTCCAGACCGCTCTCGATGCCCATGATGATATCGGTGTCCATGCGGTCGCCGATCATCACCGTGTCTTCCGAGTGGGCGTCGATGGTGCGCAGGGCTGTGCGCACCATGAGCGGGTTGGGTTTGCCTACATAGTAGGGCGCCACGCCCGTCGCGCGTTCGATGAGCGCGGCCACCGCGCCGGTGGCTGGGGCGATGCCGCCTTCCGCCGGGCCGTTGGCGTCCGGGTTGGTGGCGATGAACCGCGCTCCGGCCAGGATCAGCCGCACGCCGCGGGTGATACGCTCGAAGCTGTAGGCCGTCGTTTCGCCCAGCACCACGTACTCCGGCTCGTGCTCGGTGAGCACATAGCCCACGTCGTGCAGCGCCGTGGTCAGCCCGGCCTCGCCGATGACGTAGGCGGTGCCGTTGGGCCGTTGCGAGTGCAGGAAGCGCGCGGTGGCAATGGCGGACGTATAGATCGCGTCGTCAGGCACCTCGATGCCCAGGTAGCGCAGGCGGTTCGCCAGGTCGCGCGGGGCATAGATGGAGTTGTTGGTCAGCACGAGGAACCGCGCGCCCCGCTCGCGCAGGCGGGCGATGAACTCCGGCGCGCCGGGCACGGGTTCGCTACCGCGCACGATCACGCCGTCCATATCCATCAGGTAATTCTTCATCGTTCCCTCCACCGGGCGATCACAGGCGTATTCCCGCGCCGCCCGGCCCGTCCTGTGCTACGTTGCCGCGACAGACAGCGGCTACCCCACGCCGCCTAGCGCGCCCAGGGCGGCCCCATCCAGCCGATAGAGCCGCCAGTCGGCCAGCGGGCGCGCGCCCAGCCGCTCGTAAAAGGCGATGGCGTGCGTATTCCAGTCGAGCACGGCCCAATCGAGCCGCCCGCAGCCGCGCCGCAGCGCCTCGCGGGCGCAGAACTGCATCAGCGCATAGCCGACGCGCTGCCCGCGGTACTCCGGCAGCACGAACAGATCCTCCAGGTAGAGCGTGGGCAGCGCCAGGAACGTTGAATAGGTCTCGAACACAAACGCATAGGCCACCACCTGCCCGGCCACCTCGGCCAGGAAGATCTCGAACCGCCGCCGCGGCCCGAAGGCATCGGCCAGCAGGCGCGCCTGCGCGGCATCATCGGGCGGCGGCAGGCGCTCGAAGTCGGCCAGCGCCCGCACCAGGCGCCGGATCGCCTCGGAATCGGCGGGCGTCGCCCGGCGGATCGTCACCCCTGCGGGCGGAGTTGAAGGGTCATCCATCGGGTTCACTCCCAGGTACTGTGTGTCGGGCCGCGGAAAGCCATGGCCTGCCGCGCCCTGCCAGCCGCCAGTATACCACACCCCGCGGCGCGCTACTCATACCGCCCATCTCCCCAACCCAGGCCGCGCAGGCGGCCTTCGTAAAGGTAGCCGGAGGCTTGAGCCTCCGGGCGCGCCCCGGCCATTGACGGCAACCGGCCGGGTCTGGTAATGTAGTCCCTGACCAGAACGCCAGGAATCGACCCAGGAGACCCCGATGCCCCACGCGCATAATCTAGCCGCCTGCCCGCTGCCGGGGCCGGCATCGCCCGCGAGCGCCGCGTAAGCCCATGTCGCTTCAGTTGCGCCTGTTGCGCTGGGTGCTCGCCCGGCTGCCGGAGTGGCTGGGCCGCTGGATCGCCTGCCGCATCGGCGATCTCTGCTACCGCTACCTGCCCACCTCGCGCCGCTACGGGCTGCGCAACATGCGCCAGGTCTTAGGCCCGCACGCGTCCCCCGACGAAATGCGCCGGGCCGTACGGCAGGTGTTCCGCAACGTGGCCTTGAATTACTACGACATGGTGCGCGTCTCCGATTTGAGCGCCGCAGCCATGGCGCGCAAGGTCGTCTTTGACGACGCCGGGTGGGCACCCGTGCAGACTTATCTGCGCGAGGGCCGCAGCATCATCGTCGTCTCCGCGCACTTCGGGGCGATCGACATCGTGGGGCGCATCCTGGAGGTGCGCGGCTACCGCCCCGCCCTCGTGGCGGATCGGGTCGGCTCCCCCGCGCTGTTCGACCTGATGAACGCGCTGCGCACGCGCAACGGGTGGGATGTGTTCATCTACGAGGAAGGGCTGGCGGTGCTGCGCCGCCTGCTGGCCTTGCTGGCCGGGGGGCACTTTGTCTTTATCCTGGCCGACCGCAACGCGAAGCAAGCGGGGATCCAGGTGCCGTTCTTCGGCCGGCCCGCGATCATCAACACAGCCATCGCCCGGCTGGCGCTGCGCAGCGGGGCCGTCGTCGTGCCGGCCTTTTGCTACCGCGAGGGCGCACACTATATTGTGCGCATCGAGCCGGCCCTCAACCCGCCCGGCGCCCCGCCGCCCAGCCTCGACAGCCTGACCCGGCAGATCGCGGCGACCTGCGAGCAGTACATCCGCCTGCACCCCGACCAGTGGCTGCTGCTGACGCCCGTCTGGGACGCCCCTCCCGCGCAACCCGCCGCGCCCGCGCCGCAACAGGCGCCTGAGCCGCACCGCTGACGCCCCGGCGCCGGCTTACTCTGCGGGGGGCCGGTGCCGGTGGACCGATACCGCATAGGTGCTGGCCCAGGTCCACGGGGCACGGTCCCAGGTGGCATAGCGTTCGGCCGGCACCAGGCCCGCCGCTTCGGCCAGCCGGTCGTACTCGTCCAGCGCCAGGTAGCCGATGCTGAGTTGGAAGCCCGCGATCAGCACGCCGCCGGGGGCCAGGTGGCGCGCCATGTTCTGCAACACCGCCGCTTCGGTGCCGGGCGCCAGAAAGATCATCACGTTCCCGGCCATGACGACGGCGTCGAAGCGCCGCTGCAAGCGGATCGTCGCAAGGTCGCCCAGGTGCCAGGAGAGGTGGGCTGCCTTCTTCCGCGCCGTGCCCAGCATCCGCGGATCGAGATCCACGCCGGCCACGGCCACGCCCCGCCGCGCCAGTTCGATGGCAACCCGCCCGGTGCCGCAACCCGCGTCGAGCACGTTCTTCGGGTGGTAGGATTCCACGAAATCGGCTTCGCCGTGGACGTTCTCCCCGGCCCGTGCGCGCGCGCGGTAGGGCGCGTCATAATCGTCGCCCTGGATGGCGTGCGTGTTGAGCCAGCGGTTCGATGGATCGGGCGCATCGGGGGCCATAGTCACTCCTCCGGCAACGGGAAACTGGCCGGGCAGGCCCGGCGGCGCCTATATTACCATAGATCGCGGCGCGGTGTGCGGGTGGGGCGCTCAGTCGCCCGCCGGGTGCAGGGCCACCAGCAGGCCATAGCGCGCCCCCAGCGTCACCAGCGGTTCGGGCACCACCGGGTGCCCCGGCACCAGATCGAGCCGGTAGCGCTGGGCCACCGTCGCCAGGATCAGTTGCGCCTCGGTCATGGCGAAGCCGTTGCCGATGCAGAGGTGCGGTCCGCCGCCGAAGGGGAAGTAGGCGAAGGCCGGGCGCCCGGCGCTGCGCTCGGGGGTGAAGCGCTCAGGGTCGAAGCCTTCGGGGTTGGCCCAGTAGCGCGCGTTATGATGCATGGCGTAGGGGCTGAACATCACCGTCGCGCCCGCGGGGATGTGGTAGCCGCCCAACTCGTCGTCGTTGATCGCCCGGCGCGTGATCACCCAGGCCGGCGGGTAGAGCCGCAGCGACTCCTCGATCACCATGCGCGTGTACGGCAAGTGCGGCAGGTCGGCCACGCCCGGCGTACGCCCGCCCAGCGTTGCGGCCAGTTCGGTCTGCAACTTCCGGAACACGGTCGGGTGTTGGGACAGCAGGTAGAAGGTCCAGGTCAGCGCGTTGGCCGTCGTCTCGTGCCCGGCCAGCAGCACCGTCAGCACCTCGTCGCGCAGTTGGCGGTCGTCCATGCCCTCGCCGGTGTCAGGGTCGCGGGCCTGCATCAGCAGCGCCACCAGGTCGTCCCCCGCGTCGCCGCGCGCCCGGTGCGCGGCGATGATCTTGTCGACCACGGCATCCATGTCGCGCACCGCCGCCTGGAACTTGCGGTTTTCGGGCGTCGGGAACGACAACGGCGGGAAGGGCCGGAAGAAGAACTGGGTAACGCGGCGGTTGGCGACCACCAGGGCGCGGCTAATCGCGGCCACCTCGGCGCGCAGTTCGGTGCCGAACAGCGCCTGGGCCACGATGCGCAGCGTCAGCCGGTGCATCTCGGCGGCGACATCGAGCGGGCGCGGGCTGCGCGCCACCGTCTGCCAGCGCGCCAGCATGGCCTCCGTCTCATCGGTCATGAGCGTGCCGAAGGCGGCAATGCGCCGCCGGTGGAAAGCGGGCTGCATCAGCCGCCGCTGGCGCAGCCAGAACTCGCCGTCGCTGGTCAGCAGCCCCTTGCCCAGCACGCTGCTCAACACCTGGAAGTCGAACAGTTGCCGGTCGTAGTTGCGGTGGTTCTCCTGCAGCACCCGCTTGACCGCGTCGGGCTGGTTCACGAAGTAGGTATCATGGAACAGGAAACGATAGCGCACCACGTCGCCATAGCGGCGCGGGACGGTGAGCAGGAAGCGCAATGGATCGCGGGCCAGTTCCAGCGTCATACCGAGGATCGGGTTGCCGCGTGGCCCCGGCGGGGTTTTGCGCGCGGTCCGGGCCACCGCACCCGGCGCCTCTATCGCAGCTTTAGCCATGCCTCGTCGCTCCTACTTCTTGCTTAGCCGGCGGCATACGCGGTCCCTCAAAGCACTCTGATATAGTCATAGCATCAACCCGTAGCCGCGTCAAGCGGCGCGCCGCGTGCGGTGAGCGCCAATCGCGATTCCTTCGCCCATCGTTACGGAGTGTTTACGGCCTTCTACGCCGCTGTTCACCCTGATCGGTTAGATTTGATAGGCAGGCAAGCGTGCGGCAGGTCGATGGCACAGATGCCTGACCGGCCGGGACGTACCAGATCGCTGATGCGATCGGCCGGTGCCCGGCCTGCGCGCAGGCGATTAGGACACATGAACGAGAATCGAACGATTGACGAAACGGCCCACCGCCGGGTGTTTCCCGAAAGCCGCACGAACCCCTCGCGGTCGTATATCCTGCTCTCCCTGGGCGCGGCTGTCGTCACCATTACCCTGAAGCTGGCGGCCTATTACCTGACCGACTCGGTCGGCTTGCTCTCCGATGCCGCCGAATCGGTCGTGAATCTGGTCGCGGCGCTGGCGGCCTTCTGGGCCCTGACCCTGGCGGCGCGCCCGCCCGATCGGACGCACGCCTACGGCTTCACCAAAGCCGAGTATTTCTCCAGCGGGTTCGAGGGTGCGCTGATTTTGCTGGCGGCGGGGGCCATCGCATTCATGGCCGCCAACCGGCTGGTCCATCCCGCGCCCCTGGAAAACGTCGGCTGGGGGTTGGCGGTTTCGCTGGCCGCCACGGCGATCAACGGCGGAGTAGCGCTGGTGCTGTTGCGCGCCGGGCGGCGGTTGCGGTCGATCACCTTGCGGGCCGACGCGCATCATCTTCTGACCGATGTGTGGACCTCGGCGGGCGTCGTGATCGGCATCCTGCTGGTGCAGTTAACCGGGTGGCTGGTGCTGGACCCGGTCGTCGCCTTCCTGGTCGCGGCCAATATCGCCTGGACGGCGCGGCGGTTGATCCTGGATACGGCCCAGGGCTTGCTGGACAGCGCCCTACCGGCTGCCGACCTGGCGGCGATCGCGCTCGTCTTAACGCGCTACCAGGCGCGCGGCATCCAGTTCCACGCCCTGCGCACGCGCATGTCGGGCCAGCGCCGCTTCATGTCGGTCCATGTGCTGGTACCCGGCGCGTGGACCATCCAGCGCGGCCACGCGCTTTGCGAGCAGATCGAGCGCGACCTGATCGACGCGCTGGCCAAATTGACGGTCTTCACCCACCTGGAACCGATAGAAGATCCCGTGTCGCTGCAAGATCAGGATCTGGATCGGCCAATGGTGATCGAACCCAACACGCCGGGCGGCCAGACGGCCCGCGAGCCGGCGCTGCGCGGGTGAGCCGCTAGCCGGCCACCCGGCGCAGCCACGCGATGTGCTGCGGGATCGCCACCTCGGGTTCGGCGATATCCGGGTGCCACTTCTTCTCCCACTCGACCGACAGGTAGCCGCTGTAACCCGCTGCCGCCAGCAGGGCGAGGATCTCGCCCACCGGCACGTCGCCTTCGCCCAGCAACACCAGGTCCCAAGCGGACCCGCCGGCCGGGCGCCGGGCATCTTTGATGTGCACGTGGAGCAGGCGCGCGCCCAGCAAGGCGAGTACCTCCGCGGGATCTTCGCTCACGCGGTAGGGATGCAACGTGTCCCAGAGCGCGCCGACGGCTCCGGAGTCCACCTGCTCCAGCACTGCCGCCACCCGGCGCGCGGAGGAGTAGGCATCATGCGTTTCCAGCGCCAGCTTCACCCCAACACGCTCGGCGGCGGGCGCCGCCCGCCGCAACGTCTCTGCGGCGCGGGCGTCCACCGCCGCGTCGTCCGGGGGCGGCTGGCCTTCGACCTCGGCAGACCCCCCGAACACGCGCAGCAGTGGCACGTCGAGATCGCGCGCGAGGCGAATCCACGCCGCCAGCTCGGTCAGAGTCTGGTCCTGCTCCTGTGGCGTGCCATAGACCACGCGGCACGAGGTGTCGAAGGCGCACACCTCCAGGCCCGCCGCACGCGTCAGGCGCACCGCGCGTTCCAGCTTGGGCCGGTCGGCGACCGGATCGAGTACCTCGCCGTCGAGCAAGCGGAACTCCAGCGCGGTGTACCCGGAGCGCCGCGCGGCGTCGATCATCTGCTCCACCGGCCAGGCCGGGCAGGCGAGCGTCGTGTAGGCGTATTTCATGGTGTTCTCCCCTCGCGTGGGGCGCCGGCTCAGGCGTATTCCCAGCCCATGTTCTGGAGCAACCGTTGCAGGGCCTGGGACGCCTCCCGGAAGCGGTCGGGACCGCTGAAGCCCTGGAATTGCTCGGCAGCCTCCAGGTGCGGCTCCAGCGACAGAAAGCCGTCGTAGCCGTCGGCGCGTAGGCGCGCCAGCAGCCCCGGCCAATCGGACTCCCCGGCGCCCGCCACCACCAGCGTGCCGGCGCGGGCCAGGTCTTTGACATGCACATAGGCCAGCCAGGGCTGTAACGCGACGTAGGCGTCGGGGTAGGGCCGCTGGCCGCATTGCAGGAAATTGGCCGGGTCGAGCAGGGCGCGGAAATGCGGATCGTCCACGCTCTGCAGCAGATCGACACAGCGCGCGATGCTGTCGCCGTAAATATCCTTCTCGTTCTCATGCAGCAGGGTCACGCCCGCGGCAGCGGCCTGGGCCGTCAGCGCCCGCAGGCGCGCCAGCACCGCGTCGCGGGGCGGCGGAGATTCCTCGCCCGCCGCCGGGTAGAACGAGAAGATGCGGATGCGGGTGGTGCCCAGCGCCTGGGCCACCGCGATCGCCCGCGCCAGCCGTGGCTCCTCGGCAGCGGCCGGAGCGTCGATGGGTACCTTGCCGATGGGCGAGGCGATGCCTGAAACCCGTAACCCTGCGGCCGCCACCGCGCGCCCGATCTCCGCCACCTGGGCGTCGCTGAGGTCCAGCACGTTGGTGCCCCAGGCGCCGCGCAGTTCCAGGTGGTGGATGCCTTCGGCGCGCAGCACAACAAGCTGCGTGGCCAGGTCGGGCGAGATCTCGTCGGCGAGCGCGCTGAGCCGGATCATGGCAGCGTCACCTCCTGCCCAGTGCGGGCCGATTCGTAGATGGCGAGGATGAGGTCCACCGGCTGTCGCCCGGCAAGTCCATCGATCTCCGGCGTGCCGTCTTCCCGGATCGCACGGACCAGATCGGCAATCTGCCGTGCGTGGCCGCTCGCGGTGGGCAGTGGCGCCGTCACACCTCCGGTAACGGCG
>CBJNAR010000090.1:0-8645 GCA_966434075.1 uncultured bacterium | reverse complement strand
CGGTACCATGATTAAGCACCCCACCCCGCCGCCGTGTTGTGGTTCTCCCCCTTCCCGCGCCGGGAAGGGGGCCGGGGGGTTAGGCCCGTCGGGGCTTCTTGGCGTAGATCGTGACCGTGGCGCCCTGGCCCAGCAGGGCGGCGAGGGGCGCCCAGACCAGGCTGATCAGACCCAGGCCGGGGGTGAGCAGGAGGGTGAGCGCCAGGTCGCGCGGGCGGGCCGCCTGCTGCCGCCGCCCGGCCAGCACCTTGGCCCCGCGCGTGCGCAGCAGGTTGTACAGCAGGTTATGGCGGATGCCCAGCATGTTGAGCGCGCTCTGCACGAAGCTGAAGAAGTCGTACTCCGAGGCGAAATAGCTGGTCATGCGCGGGTGCAGCCCGGCCCCCGCCAGCATCCGCCGCAGGCTGGCCGTGGTGAAGTGGTTCAGGTGGCGCGGCACGTCGAGGTGGAACCAGTGGTCGCGCGCCCAGCGGGCTTCGAGCGACCCGAAGTTCGGCACGGCCACCAGCAGCGTGCCGCCGGGCCGCAGGATGCGCGCCACCTCAGCCAGCAGCGCCGCCGGGTCGGGGATATGCTCCAGCACATGCCAGAGGATCACCGTGTCGTAGCTCTCGTCGGGCAGGTGGAGCTCGGCCAGGCTGCCGGTCTTCACGTCGATGCGCAGCACGTCGCGGGCATAGCTCGCGCTGGCCTCGCTGAGTTCGGTGCCGGTCACGTCCCAGCCGCGCTTGCGCAACTGGTGCAGCAGCAGGCCGCGCCCGCAGCCGATGTCGAGCACGCGCCCCGGCTCCAGCCCGTTGGCGATCTCGATCAGGCGCCCGCGGAAGGCGTAGAGCCAGTCCAGCAGCCGCTCCAGCGGCATGCTGTAGCGCTTGCCCTGGCCGTAGTACCCGCGCGGATAGTAGTCCGCGATGGTCTCGGCGCTGGGCTGCGGCGCGGTACGCACCAGCCCGCAGGCGGCGCAGCGCTGGATCAGGAACAGGTCGCCGCTGATATAATCGCGCGCCGCAAAGAGCGGGTGTTGCTGGGCGTCGGGATGCGGGCAGGCGGGGGTTGCGGATTCCGGCGCAGCCGCCGGCGCGGGTACAGAGAGGGCCAAGGAAATCTCCTACTAGTCGGTGGTGATGGCTCGGCTGATTCTAACATCCGCGCCTCGGCAATGTCAACCGCCGCTGCCGGATAGCCGTGCAGACGTGCACCGCGAAGGCGCGACGAACGCGAAGAACGTTATTATAAACGTTATTCTTCGCGTCCTTCGCGCCTTCGCGGTGGGAAATCGGCGCGGGCTTACGGCGCGGGTTTGCCCGGCGTGGCCGTGCCCGTGGGCGTCGGCGAGGCGATCGCCGTGCCGGTGGGCGTGGCCGTGGGCGTGCCCGGCGGGGCCGTGACGGTCGCGCTGGGCGCGGGGGTGCCGGTCGCCGTGGCCGTGGCCGTGGCTGTCACCGTGGGCGTGGGCGTCGCGCGGCTGCTGATCGCGATGTAGAGCATCTTGCTCAACTGGGCACGGGTCGCGTTGGCGTTGGGCCGGAAGGTGCCGTCGGCGTAGCCCGACACCACGCCGTGGGCCGCCACGGTCTCGATGTAGGTGTAGAACGGGTGCGCCGGGGGCACATCGCTGAAGGTGGGCGTGGGCGGGTTGGCGAGCGGCCAGCCTTCGCCCAGCGCGATCATCTTCGAGATCTGCCCGCGCGTGATGTTGTTGCCGGGCCGGAACGTGTGGTCGGCGTAGCCGGAGACCACGCCGTGCGCGGCCACCGTCTCGATGTACTGGTAGAACGGGTGCGCCTGCGGCACGTCAATGAAGGTCGGCGTGGGCGGGTTGAGCAGCGGCCAGCCCTGCCCCAGAGTGATCATCTTGGCGACCTGCCCGCGCGTGATGTTGTTGTTCGGGCGGAATGTGTTGTCGGCGTAGCCCGAGATGATGCCCTGCGCCGCCAGGTACTCGATGTAGGGATAGGCCCAGAAGTCGCGCGGCACGTCGCTGAAGCGCGAGGTGCTGACGGTGAAGTTCACCGGGTCGGCGCAGACCACCCGGCGCGGCGGGAAGTCTTCCACCACGCAGGCGCGGATGCCGTAGACCTCGTCGGCGTTGCCGCTCGGGTTGGGCACGGCGAACGTGCCGGCCCAGGTGCCGCTCGCCGTGGTGCCGCCCACCAGGGCCATGCCCACCGTCTGGATCTGGCCGCCGGGGTACGTCACCTGGAAGAAGCCGGATGCAACCCGCGAGTTATCCGTATCGCTGGCGTCGAGGGCCACGGTCAACGGGCCGCCGGTGCGCCAGTATGACGGCGGGTCGAGCCGCGTCTGCCCCACCACCGGCGGGTCGTCCACGGCGGGCGTCGGCGTGGCCGTGGGCAGCGGCGTGTAGGTGGGCGGCGGGAAGAGCCGGTTGGCGCTGAGCTGGTTCTCGGCGGGGCGCCCCATCACGCTGAAGTAGGCGAACGAGCCGCACGGCCCGATCCACGACGCCTGGTTATAGTCGAAGGCGAAGACGACGATCGTGTCCATCCAGTCCCAGTAGGACCGCGCCCAGTTGAAGGCGCGCGCCAGGTTATCCGCCTGTTGCTGCTCGTTCCACTGGAAGTACCAGTCGTAGCAGTTGGGGCAACTGGAGCGGCAGGAGTTGCCGTTGATCGAAGCCGGGTCGATGGCCCAGCCGGTCTCGGTGATCCACATATGGCGCGCGGCGTCGCCGTGGGACACCATCACCTCGCGCTGGAGTTCGGCGCGGCGGAAGACGAGCGTGCGCCCCACGGTGCGCGGGTTGGCCTCGGGCACATCGCCGAAGCCGTAGGGATGCGTGCTCAGGGCGTTGAAGTAGCCCTTGACGCCCGCGTCATACATGCGGTTGAGGTACTCCAGGTCGTCCACGTGGCAGGAGCCGGGGCTGCTGGGCAGGGCGCCCACGGTGGTCACGGCCCCGGCCAGCACCGGCGAATAGGGGTCGCCCCGCTTGATCGCCGGGTAGGCGGCCTGGACCATGGCCGTGTAGAACTCCGGGTCCGGGCAGGCGCCGCCCCAGTTCTCCGAGATGTTGGGCTCGTTCCAGATCTCATAGGCGGGCGCGTAGCGCAGCTTGCCCGACACATACGCGGCCATGTCGCCGATGAAGCGGGCGTAGGTGTTCGGGTCGCGCGGCGGGTACCACCCGGCCACGCCCGCGCTGTTGGCCCAGGCGGGCGACTGGTCCACGCGGAAGATGATGCCGAGATGGCTGCCGTCGCGGCCCCCCATCGCCTGGATGATGTTGTTCACGTGGCCCCAGTCATACGGGCCGGTGGGGCTGGGCTGAGCGTCGGCCCAACTGATCTCGAACTCGGCCCACTGGAAGCCGTCGCTCTCCAGGCGGGGCAGGTCTTCGCGCAGCGCCATGGTGAAGCCGTAGTCGAGGTTCGGGTTGCCGTTGGGGCTGAGCACGCTGAAGGGCGCGGGCGGCACGGGCGTGGGTTGGACGGGCGGCGCGGGCAAGGGCGGGGGCGGGCCCGCGGCGGGGCCGGCGATGCTCGGCGCGCCCGCACCCAGCAGCGCCACCACCAGCACCAGCAGGGCGGCGATGCTCAGCGCGGACCGGCGGGCCGGGGGGACGAAAAAGCGCATGTCGAAAAGCTCCTTCCAGGATCGGGTTGATCGGACGATCCCTGCGGGCCAACGCCATCCGCAGTAACACGCCACCCCTTGCGCCGGGCGGGCGCGGGCGCTCGTCGTCTCTTACTGCATAACGAACGTCGCCGCCCGCGGCTGCAACCGGCCCCGCCGTCAGGCTTATTTACGCAGGGCGTAGACTTCGCTGCCCACCAGGCCCAGGTTCACCGTGTTGCCGTGGAGCTCGAAGCGGGCGCGCTCGAAATACTGCACGCGCAATTGCTGCCCGTTGTGGTCCTCGACGACCACCGGGCTGATCGGCAGGCCGAAGATCTCCTCGCCGCCGTGCTGGCGCCAGTAGCTCAGGAAGGGCTGGCCGATGGCCTGCTGCGTGGCCGCGAACCACTGCGTATCCGGGTCGTTCGGGTTGGCCCGCGCCGTGGGCGGGAAGGCGCGGCCCTGGGCCGCCGTCAGTTCGCGCCCGATCAGGCCAAGCGTGACCGGGCCCCCGGCGGCGGGCCGTTCGAGCCGCGCGCGCTCGAAATACTGCACCACGCGGTCGCCCTGCGCCGTCTCCGGGGCGATGGGCAGGCCGAACGTCGCCGGACCGCCGTGGCTGTTGTAGTACAGCAGGAAGGCCGGCCCCACCACCTGGCGCGTCTCGGGGAAATAGCGCGCGGGCTGGAAGTCGCGGCCGTTGAAGTACTTGTACACCGCCGCCGACAGCTCGGGGATGACCGTGTAGGTGGCGACGGAGTCCGTCTGGTTCCAACTCATCACCGTGATCACGTAGGGGCCGCTGGGGCCGTAGACGATGCCCGAGTCGTGCCGAAGCTGGAAGAGCGAGCCCGTCTTGTGCGCCATCTGCACTTCCAGCGGCAGCCCCTGCGGCAGCAGATCGTTCAACTCCTGCTTCAGCATCACGTCGAGGATGTAGCGGCAGGAGTCGCGGTCGAGCACCTGACTCGTGGCGATCCCCTCCAGCAGGTGGTTCATGTCGGCGGCGGTGGTCATATTGTCGCCACCGCTGAAGTTGAGCAGACTGTCGCGCAGGCCCAGGCGTTGCAGGTCGGCGTTGATGGTGTCCGCGCCGACGAGATCGGTCAGGGCCACGGCAGCGGTGTTGTCGCTGACCGTGATCATGCGGTCGATCAGAGTCGAGACCTTGACCTGGTCGCCGATATTCCAGTCGAGTTCGCCGATGCTGACGTCGTAGGCGGCGTCGGCGTCGGTGATCTGCTCGGTGCTGTCGAGGCTGAATTTGCCCAGGGCGCGCTGGCGCATCACCTCGTAGAGCACGAACACTTTATAGAGGCTGGCGGTCACGGCCTGGGTGTGGCTGTTGAACTCGGCGTACTGGCCGGTGTCGAGCTTTTTGATCGCCACGGCCCAATCGCCGGGGGCATCGGCCACGAAGCTATCGACGATGTCTTGCAGCCCGGCATCGGGGTAATCGGGGGCGCTGCTGTAGAGCAGCGGCGTGGGCGGCGCATCGGCGGCGCGACTGCCGGCGGGTTGGATCGGGGGCGCGGCCCCGAGCGGTCCCAGCGCGGGCACCAGCACGCCTAACAGCAGAACGATGGACACGGGCGCGGCCAGCCACGCCGGGACGGATTTGCGGATTTGCACGAAACTCGAATCTCCTGCAACGCGGCGCGGCGCCGCCGGGGCAAGGGGACCCGCCGGGTCGTGGTGCCGCCCGCGCAGGCCGGATGCCGGCGACCCCCGGTCCAGCCGCGTCGCTATCTGACGGAAACTGCGCTCATCGGGGCGCAAATAAGGCGAGGCTATTATATGCCAAAAGGCCCGGCGGGGTCAACAACGGATAGCTGTCAGCCGTCAGCCGTCAGCCGTCAGGAGACGAGGGCTCAATATTGGAGGATGCACGTTAGCGGGGGGCCGCCCGGTGGCTCAAGCCGCGGGCTACGAAAACCAAGGCCGCCTGCGCGGCCTGTCTCCGGGGAAATAGCCCGCGCAGGCGGGCTTCGTAGCGCTAGCCCGCCCGTTCACGGGCCGGGCGATCTCGCTACCGCGCGGACGGCCGGATTGCGAATGGAATAGCCCGCGAAGGCGGGCTTCGTAGCGCTAGCCCGCCCGTTCACGGGCCGGGCGATCTCGCTACCGCGCGGACGGCCGGATTGCGAATGGAATAGCCCGCGAAGGCGGGCTTCGTAGCGCTAGCCCGCCCGTTCACGGGCCGGGCGAGACTGCCCGTTGCCGGGTCGGACGCCGGTCACTGACCACTGACCACTGACCACTGACCACTGACCACTGACCACTGACCACTGACGGCTGACGGCTATCCGCCTGGCCCATCCGCGAAGCCCGCCGGGGCAGACTTCGCGGGGGGTCGCCCAGGCACCTGGGTGGGGTACCTTGCGGTCTCTCTACTATGTATACTGTGCAAATCGCGAAAAGGTTGCGCGATCCGGCGTCAGGGCGCGAAACTTGCTGGTATGCCGCGGAATGTTCCGGCGGCCCGGCCCCATCCAGGCGGGGCGGCCGCGGCGTCAAATCCCCCAGCCCACGACAGGAGCACACGGTATGACCAACAGCACAGGGACCGGCCCGGCGGGCGCCGTCCGCGGGCCCGGTTCCACCGAAATCCACCTGCACGTCAACGGCCAGCCCTACACCATCCAGGCGCCGCCCGCGCGCACGCTGCTCGACGCGCTGCGCGAAGACCTGGGCCTGACCGGCACGAAGAACGTCTGTGACCAGGGCCAGTGCGGCGCCTGCACGGTGCTGCGCGACGGCGTCGCCGTCTACGCCTGCCTGACGCTGGCCGTCGAATGCGGGCGCAACGAGATCACCACCATCGAGGGCCTGGCCGCGCCCGACGGCACGCTGCACCCCGTCCAGCAGGCGTTCCTCGATTGCGACGGCCTGCAATGCGGCTTCTGCACGCCCGGCCAGGTGCTGGCGATGAAGGCGCTGCTCGACCGCCACCCCAACCCCACCCCGGACGACATCGCGCGCGGCATGTCCGGCAATCTCTGCCGCTGCGGCGCCTATCCGGGCATCCGGCGCGCGGCGGAGCAGGCGGCGCGTGCCCTGCAGGGAGCCTAAGCCATGGTACGTGTGGTTCGCACCAAAGTCGAAATCGAGGGCCGCACCTACGAGGAAACGGTGGTCGTCGAGGGCGAGGAGCCCCAGCCCTGGCAACAGGACGAACTCCACTATGTGGGCCGGGAAACCGTGCGCATCGACGGCGTGGAGCGCGTCACCGGCGCGGCCCGCTATTCCGCCGACATCCAGTTGCCGGGCATGCTCTACGCCGCCATCGCCCGCTGCCCGTATGCCCACGCCCGCATCCGCAGCATCGACGTGAGCGCCGCCGAGGCCCTGCCCGGCGTCCGCTACATCCTGACCCACCAGAACGCGCCGCCCATCCCCTGGCACTCGCGTGCGTCGCGCATCTTCGACACCGAACTGCGCTACGAAGGCGACGAAGTGGCCGCCGTGGCCGCCGACGACTCCGCGACGGCGGACCGCGCCGTGCGCCTGATCACCGTGGACTACGAGCCCTTGCCCGCCGTGATCGACCCGGAGGCGGCCCTGCGCCCCGACGCGCCCCAGGTCCACCCGGACGGCAACGTGCTCAAGGACGACGAAGGGCAGCCGGGCGAGACCTATACCCGCGGCGACCTGGACCACGGCTTTCGCGACGCCGACGTGGTCGTGGAGGGCCGCTACACCACCCCCGCCCAGATGCATAACGCGCTGGAGACGCACGGCTGCGTCGCCGCCTGGGACGGCGCCACCCTGACGGTCTACGAAAGCACCCAGGCCATTTACGAGGTGCGCGACGGGCTGGCCCGCGCGTTAGGGCTGCGCCGCAGCCAGGTGCGCGTGATCAAGAACTACATGGGCGGTGGGTTCGGCGCCAAGTTCGGCGCGGGCAAGCATACGATCATCGCCGCCCTGCTGGCCCGCGCCACGGGCCGCCCCGTCCACCTCATGCTCGACCGCCGGGCCGAGAACCTCGTCGCCGGCAACCGCGCGCCCACGATCCAGTACATCAAGATCGGCGCGCGCAAGGACGGCACGCTCACGGCCCTCGATCTGCGCATCATCAGCCAGCTTGGCGCCTACGGCAACTGGACGCCCGCCATCGCCGGACCGGCCAAGGAGGTCTACGAGATCCCGAACGTGCGTGTGCAGGTCTTCGGCGTGCGCACCAACACCGGCACCCACGCCGCCTTCCGCGCCCCCGGCTACGTCGAGGGCACCGTGGCGCTCGACGGCGCGATGGACGACCTGGCGCGTAAGCTGAATATGGACCCGCTGGCACTGCGCCGCAAGAACTACACCCAGAAGGACCCGCCCACCGGTCAGGACTATACCGCCAAGCACCTCGATGAGTGCTACACGCGCGGCGCGGCCATGTTCGGCTGGGACGATCTGCGCCGCCAGTTAGCCGCGCAGCGCGCCGCGGGCGGCCCGTCGCCCACCCTGCGCCGGGGCATCGGCATGGCGACCCAGACCTGGGGCGGCGGCGGCGGCCCGCCCGCGCAGGCCCTCTGCCGCATCAACGGCGACGGCAGCGTCGATGTCTACTGCGGCACCCAGGATCTCGGCACCGGCACGCGCACCGTGCTGGCCCAGATCGCCGCCGACGCGCTGGGCTTCCCCCTGGAGCAGATCCGCGTCCACCTGGGCGACACCGAGGTCGGCCCCTATGGGCCGGGCAGCGGCGGCTCGGCCACGGTGGCGTCCGCCGGTCCTGCCATGCGCATGGCCGCCGCCGACGCGCGCAAGCAACTGCTCGACATCGCCTCGGCCTTCATGGACACCGCGCCCGATAAGCTGGAGGTGCGCGAGGGCAACATCGTGCGCACGAACAACCCGAAAGAGAGCATGGCAATCAAGGACGTGCTCGACCAGATCGGCGACTACCAGATCACCGGCAAGGGCTTCCGCGGGGCCAACCCCACCCAGCCGATCCGCACCTGGGGCGCGCAGTTCGCCGAGGTGCTGGTCGATACCGTCACCGGGCGGGTCCAGGTCGTGCGCACCGTGGGCGTCTACGACACGGGCCGCGTGATCAACCCGCTGACCTA
>CBJNAR010000089.1:0-8681 GCA_966434075.1 uncultured bacterium | reverse complement strand
GGCTGGGGGTCAGCATCGCCTTCCGCATGCTGCTGTGGAACATCGGCGCGGAGGGCCAGTTGTACCTGGGGGGCATCGCCGCCACCGGCACCGCGCTCTACCTGCTGCCCGACGCGCCGGGGGTCGTGCTCATCCCGGCCATGATCGTCGCCGGGTTCGCGGGCGGCGCGGCCTGGGCGCTGATCGCGGGCGCGCTGCGCGCCTACCTGAAGGTCAACGAGATCATCACCACGCTGATGCTGAACTACGTGGCAATCCTGTTCTCGCAGTACCTGGTGCACGGACCGTGGAAGAACCCGCAGGGCTACGGCTTCCCCGGCACGGCGCCCCTGCCCGACGCGGCGTGGCTGCCGCACCTGGGCACCACCCGCGTCCACCTGGGCCTGCTGTTCGGCGTGTTGGCGGCGGTGATCCTGTTTGTGATCTTACGGCGCACGTGGTGGGGCTACGAGATCCGCGTCATCGGCGAGAACGAGCGTGCCGCGCGCTACGCGGGCATCAACATCACCCGCAACATCCTGCTGGTGATGGCGCTCAGCGGCGGCCTGGCCGGCCTGGCCGGCATGAGCGAGGTCGCGGGCATCGCCCACCAGTTGCAGACCAACCTGTCGCCCGGCTACGGCTACACGGCGATTATCGTGGCCTGGCTCGCCAAGCTCAATCCGTGGACGATCATCGTCGTCTCGTTCCTGTTCGCCGGGTTGCTGGTGGGCGGCGACCAGTTGCAGATCAGCATGGGCTTGCCCGCGGCCATCGCGCCGATGCTGCAAGGCACCATCCTGTTCTTCCTGCTGGGCAGCGACATCCTGGCCCGCTATCGCATCGTCTGGACGCGCCGCCCGGCCCCCACGGTCGCCGAGGCGCAACCGGGCAAGAAGGTCGGGTAAGGAGACCATGGACTTTGCGTTGGTGATCTCGGTCCTGGCCGCGGCGATTGCCGCCGGCACGGCCATCCTGTACGCCTGCCTGGGCGAGATCCTCTGCGAGCGGGCGGGGGTGCTGAACCTCGGCGTCGAGGGCATGATGCTCATGGGCGCCCTCAGCGGCTTCGCCGTGACCTACTGGACCGCCAGCCCCTGGCTGGGCGCGCTGGCCGCGCTGGTCATGGGCGGCCTGCTCAGCCTGATCCATGCCGTGCTCACTGTGACCCTGCGCGCCAACCAGGTGGTCAGCGGCCTGGCCCTCACGCTGTTCGGCACCGGGCTGACCTCGTTCCTCGGCCAGCCGCTAGTCGGCCAACCCGCGCCCGCCTCGTTCGAGAAGGTGGCGCTGCCGCTGCTCGGCGACCTGCCGGTGCTCGGCCCGATTCTGTTCCGCCAGGACATGCTCACCTACATCTCGTTCCTGCTGGTGCCCGCGCTGTGGGTGCTGATTTACCGCACCCGCGCCGGGCTGAACCTGCGCGCTGTGGGCGAGAATCCGGCCACGACCGACGCCATGGGCCTGAGCGTGGCCGGGCTGCGCTACCTCTATATCGCGGCGGGCGGCATGCTGGCCGGGCTGGGCGGCGCGGCCATCTCGCTGGCGTCGAATCCCGGCTGGACCGAGAACATGACGGCGGGGCGCGGCTGGATCGCCATCGCCCTGGTCATCTTCGCCACCTGGAGTCCCGCGCGCGCCGCCCTGGGCGCCTACCTGTTCGGCGGCGTGGAAGCCTTGCAGTTCCGCCTGCAAAGCGCGGGCACCCAGGTCTCGCCCTTCTTCCTGAACATGCTGCCCTATCTGTTCACCATCCTCGTCCTGGTGTTCGCCACGCGCGAGACAGTGCGACGCCGCATCGGCGCCCCCGCCGCGCTCGGCCTGCCCTACTACCGCGAAGAACGGTCCTGATTCACTCCGAAGATGCCCAAGCGCGTAGCAACCGCCATGCTTGCAGACATGGGGGATAACATGGCGATGAACCAGAAATGCGTTTATGTCACAGGCGATATACATGGGCAGTTGACCAAGCTGATTCATCTGCTGCATCATGCACGCCTGATCGATACCGACGGTATGTGGACCGACGGGCCTCTCTGGGCCGGTGGCCAGGCCACGCTCTGGTTCCTGGGCGATTTCGTCGACCGTGGCCCAGCGGGACTAGGCGTAGTCGAGCTAGTAATGCGCTTGCAGCGCGAGGCCGCCGAAGCCGGCGGGGCGGTGCATGCCATTCTAGGCAACCACGAGATCTCTTTGCTGGCGGCACACCACTTCGGCGATATTTCGACCGGCGACAACAGCACCTTTAGGAACGTGTGGTTGCAGAACGGCGGCTTGACGGCTGATCTAACCGGTCTAACGCAAGCACATATCGGCTGGATCAGCGGCCTACCGGCGATGGCCCAGGTGGACGATCACTTGCTGGTACATGCCGATGCGCTGTTCTACCGGGATTATGGTGACACAGTCTCCAGCGTGAACGCTGCGATCTCGCATATTCTGTCCGGCAGGGATCCATCTGCGTGGGACCGGTTACTGGTGCACTTTGCCCAGCGTATGGCATTCCATGAAAGCCGGCTCGACGGGAGTGCAAACGCCAAGGCGTTTCTCGACCAGTACGGCGGGCGCCGCCTGGTTCACGGCCACACGCCGATCGCCGTTATGACCCATCAGCCGGAGACAGCTATTACCGGCCCTTATTTTTATGCCGATGACCGCTGCGCCAACTGTGACGGCGGCATGTACGTAGGCGGACCAGGCTTTGTGTATCTACTCGGCGTTCGCGCAAACAGTGAATTGCACTCTAAGTAAGATCGGTGCTTCCCACCGTGACGCGGAGCGTCGAGGCCTTGCGATTGGGGCGGGACGGTGGTATAATCCGGCTAAATATGTCAAGTTAGTGTGGGAGATTGTGACGGCATGCCCACCCGATCTGGCGGATGGAGCAGCTTTCGATGGGCCAATTTATCGCGGTAATCCTGGGCCTGATTATGGCCGGGGTGGGCGCCGCCCTGGTCTATACCCAGCTACGCGGGCGCCCGGCGACCCCGCCGCCGGCGCCATCCGCCGGAACCGGCGCCGGTGGCCCCCGGCCCTGGACCCGCGCCCTGCAGCAACTGCAAACCCGCATCGCCGGACTACGCCGCCCGACGGCGCCCGCTAGCCCGCCGCCCGACGGCGCGACCCCGCCCATCCCGCCGGAGTTCTATGCCCCCCCTGCTACGCCCCCGCTCTCCCGGCCGCTGAGCACCGAGGAAGAGCGGCACCGGCGGCTGGAGGAACTGCGCGCGCAACGGGGCCGCGACCAGGAAACCGTCGCGCCCATTGGCGTCACGCACGGCACCCCGCAGGACGACGAGTTCGGGGTCGCCGCCTCGCCCCCCGCCACGGAACTACCTATCGCCGGCACCGAGGGACCGCCGCCCGACATCCTCAGCCCCAGCACCAGCCCGGAAGTCGTCATGGACGAGGAGCGCCTGCCGGCGACGGCGGCGTGGCGCGGCGGGCGCGCGCCCCGGCAGACGGCGGCCTGGCGTGGCGCCGTGGCCCGGCGCACCGGCAGCAGCACCGGCAGCACCATCCGCGCCCTCATCGGCGGCGCCATCACGCTGGGGTTGGTGCTGGTCATCATCGGCCTGCTGCTGCGCGGCACCGACCAGGCCCGCTCGGCGGAGCCCGGCAGCGCGGTGCTGGCGGTCGCCGACTTCGGCGAGGGCGCCAACTTCAGCGCCACCGCGCTGGGCCGCACCACCGCCGATACGGTGGCTGGGGCGGTGCGCGATGCGCTGGGCGCGGGCGCGGAGACGCGCATGCCCGTGGTGCGCACCGGCCTGATCAAGAGCGCCGCGGAGGCCGAGCGCACGCTCAACAGCCGGCCCGCCCAGGCCGTGCTCTGGGGCACGCTGCCCGCGGGCGCCACCGGCAACATCTCGGCCACGCTGGCCTGGCGCAACACCCTGCCCGCCGATCCCTGGCTGCGCTACGGCCCGGCCGGGCGCTTGCTGGTGCCCCCGGAGGTGGCCCTGCCCAACCAGCCGCTGATCGCCAACGCCGCGCTGGCGCCGGTCCTGGCCGCCGTGCAGTTGTATCACGCGGGCGACTACGACGGGGCGAGCGCGCGGGCCAAAAGCGTGCCGCAGGACGGCCCCGCCGATACGGTGAGCCTGTCCGGCTTCATCCGGGCAAATGCCGCCATCGCCCTGCGCCAGCCCGCCGACGCAATCGCGCTGTACCAGACCCTGGAAGCGCGCAACTGGACCAATGCCGCGCTCTACAACAACTGGGGCGTGGCCGCGCTCATGGAGGGCCAGTTCACCCAGGCAACCGATCGGCTGAACCGCGCCGCCGCCCTGGTCGCGCCCACCGACAAAGCGGCCCAGGCCATTGTCAACATCAACAAGGGCATCGCCGCCGAGGGCGCGGGCGACTTCGCCGGGGCGCGCACGGCTTACGACGCCGCCCTGGCCGCCGATCCGGGGAACGGCGAGGCCAACTGGCGCCGCGGCTACCTGGCCTACCGCACAGGCGACAGCACCGCCGCGGAGACCTACACCAATAAGGCCCTGAGCCTCGACCGCAACAACCCCGAGATCGAGCGCCAGGCCGGGCTGATCGACCTGATGCAGCGCCAGCCCGACACAGCGATCGCGCATTTCACCCGTGCGCGCGATACCTACGAAACCTGGATCAGTGCGCTCAAAGCCGACGAGGGCGCGGCCACCAGCCGCAACGACCTGCCCCTGGCGACGCGCATCACCGAGCAGATCCAGGCGCTGAACGGCGAGGCGGGCACGACCCAGTACTATATCGGCCTGGCCTATGCCGACAAGGCACGCAGCAAGCCGCCCGTCGGCTTCTTCGAGTCGGCCTGGATCCATGTCACCGGCGGCAAGACCGATGCTGAACAAGCCATCGCCGCCTTCCAGGACGCTATCCGGCTGGACCGCGACCGCGAGGATGTGCGCGTCCAGATGGGCATTCTCTACCGCCAGCAGGGCGATCGCCAGCGCGCCCGCGACTCGTTCGCCCAGGCCAAGACCCTGAAGCCGTCCGCGCCGGGCGCCTATGAGCAACTGGCGGAGATGGACCTGGAGGACAAGAAGCCCGACCAGGCCGTCGCCGAGTACCAGGCGCTGATCGCCGCCAACCCCGGCTACCTGCCCGGCTACCTCGAACTGGCTCAGGTCTACCACCAGATGGGCGACATCGCGGGCGAGCAGCAGGCGTACAGCCAGGTGGCGCAACAACCGGCGAACACGCCGCGCGACCATCTAATCCGGGCGCGGGCCCTGGTCGGCTTGAACCGGCCCGACGCCGCCGTGCCCGAAGCCAAAGCCGCGCTCGACGGCGACCCGAGCCTGTGGGAAGCCCATCTGCTGCTGGCCGAAATTTACGAGCAGGCCCAGCAGAACGACGCCGCCCTGGCCGAATATGACACCGTGCTGAAGAGCCAGCCGAATAACGTCGAGGCACTCTACGAGTCGGGCCGTATGCTGGCGGCGCGCGGCGACACCGACAATGCGCGCAAGCTCTGGCTGCGGGTGGAGCAAATCGACCCGGCCCACCCGGATGTCCACTTTGCCCTCGGCGGCCTCTACGAACAGCAGGCCACGCTGGCCCAGCAGGCCGAGAAAACCAACGAGGCCCGCACGCTGACCGACCAGGCCATCGCCGAGTATAAAGCGGCCATCGACAAAAACGCCGGGCGGGCCGACGCCTACTACCACCTGGGGCGGCTGTACGAAGCCCGCGGCGACTGGAAGCAGGCCGAGCAGCAGTACCAGGACGCCGTGCAACACGATCCGAATATCGTCGAAGCGTGGCAGGGGCTCGTGCGCGTGCTGGAGAAGCAGCCGGGCCGCTCCGCCGATGCCGTCAAGCAGGCGCAGGCGTTCCAGCAACATGCCCCCGGCGACGAACGGGCCTATCTGCTGCTCGGCGACGCGTTCCTGGACGCGGGCGACCCCAGCGCCGCGCTGACCCAGTACAACCAGGCGCTCAAGATCCAGCCGGGCGACCCGCAGGCGCTCTACGGCGTGGGCCGGTCGTACGCCCTGCAGGGCGACAGCGGGCGCGCCCAGCAGTATTACTCGGCGGTCTTGCAGGCCGATCCCAACAACGTCGCCGCGCTCACCGGCGAGGGCGATCTCTACCTGGACCAGGGCAACAACGGCCAGGCGCAGGACGCCTATAACCACGCCTTGCAGATCGATCCGAACTACGCGCCCGCGCTCGTCGGCCTGGGTCGCGCGCTCGACAAGATCAACCAGGGCGAGGAGGCGCGCAAGAAGTTCATCCGCGCCAGTGAGATCGATCCGACATCCGCCGATCCGCACTTCTACCTGGGCGAAACCTACGCCGAGCGCGCCTACTGGGACGACGCTATCCGCGAATATACCCAGGCGGCGAAGCTGCGTCCGTCCTGGGCGATGCCCCAGTTCCGCCTGGGCCAGATCTACCTATCGCAACGCAAGCTGCCCGAGGCGCTGAACGCCTACCAGCAAGCGACCCGGCTCGACCAGCATATGCTGGAAGCCTGGTTCGGGCTGGGCCAGGCCGAGCGCGACTCGGGCAACCGCAAAGAAGCCATCGCCGCCTACCGCGAGGCGATCAAGCTCAAAAACGACTATGCCGCCGCCTGGCTCTACCTGGGCTATACCCTCGAAGAGGATGGGCAGCGCACCGAGGCCGTCGACGCCTACCAGCACGCGCTCGACAGCGCGACGGACGACGCCACGGTGCGCTCGGCGGCGCAAGATGCCTTGCGCCGCCTCCAGTAGCCGGGCGGCAACCCTGGAATTTAGGAAGTTTGTGTGCAAAATCCGAGGCAACCCCGCGACACTCCCATAGCGCCGCCACCGAACACATATAGCACCACCGCCCCGCCCGCCGGCCCGATAGCCGCGCCAGGTGCGGCTGCCGAGAGCTCGACCACCGCGAAAGCATCCCAGCGCATCGGCCTGCCGGCGCTGCTCGACGCGCTCACTGTCGGCGTGGCCTGTGGCGTGTTCCTGCTGCTGGCGCTCTACCAACTCCACCTGCCGGGCCTCTACTATGACGAAGCCTGGGACGCCGTCTCGACCATGCACATCGTGCAGGGCGCGCCGGTGGAGTTGGATCGCGGCGCGCATATCACGTTGTTTGACCGCCAGTGGCCGCTCATGCTCGACGACTACCAGGGCATCATCAGCACCTACCTGCTGGTGCCCTTCTTCCTGATCGGCGGCATCGGCGTCACGTCGATCCGGGCGTTCCCGATCCTGAGCGGCGTTATCGCCATCGTGCTCTGCTATTTCCTGGCCCGCGCCTGGTTCGGGCGGGGCGCGGCGCGCATCGCCGTGCTGCTCTTTGCGCTCTCACCGTCCTGGATCTTCTGGAGCCGCATCGGGGTCTACGTGGTCGTCGAGATCGTGCCGTTCACGCTGGGCGCGCTGCTGGCGTTCACCGCCTGGTGGCGCGCGCCGCGCGGCAAGAACGGCCTGCTCTATCTGGGCAGCTTCCTCATGGGCCTGGGCCTGGCAACCAAACTGCTCTATGTCTGGCCCATCGTGGCGGTGCTGGCCTGCTATGTCCTGCTGCACGGGCGCGCGCTCTGGGCGCGGCGCGGGCTGGGCCTGCGCGCCCTGCGCCCGGCCTGGCTGCCGGCCAGCGGGCGGGTCGCGGTGCCCCAATGGCGCATCGCCGGGGTCCTGGCGCTGGGCGTGGTGTTCTTCTGTATCGGGTCGTTCACTTTCCTGGCCTTCAACTGGCAAACCCAGGGCACCTATCTCAAGATCCGCGGCAGCGCCACGCAGACCGAGTACGGCACGAACAACACCACGGTCATGCCGAACCTGTGGGAAGAAATGGACCGCTTCAAGGTGCTGCTCGACGGCAGCTACTTCTGGTTCCAGACCGCCGCCGACCATCCGGGCGGCCCGCTGCCGGTGTATGCCGATGTGCTGGCGCCGCTGGGGTTCGCGCTGGCCGCGATCGGCTTGCTGGCGGCGGCGATCTGGCGGCTGCCGGGTACGCAATCCGCCGCATGGCCGGCCCGGCGCGCGTTAGGCGGCGCGCTGCTGGCCTTCGCGCCCGCGCTGCTGCTGTGCCTGGCTGCGTTCGTGCGGCCCAGCAGCCGCTCGGCGTTGCTGGTGGCGCCCGCGTGCCTGGCCGTGCTGCTGGCCGGCGGCGCCGCGCTGTGGCTCGTGCGCGCCGCGCTGCGCGCCCCGGCGACCTGGGCCCGCCCGGCCGGCGCCATCCTGCTCGGCGCCACGCTCGGCACCCTCGCCACCTGGCTGCTGACCGGCCAACCCGACGGGCAGGCACGCGGGCCGTTCGACCTGCGCCTGACCGATCTCACCGGGGTGCTGTTCTGGATCAGTCTGGTGGCGCTGTTGTTCTTGCTGGGCTGGAGCGCCCCCGCCACCCGCCGGCAGCGCCCGCTGGTCGCCACGGTGGGCTACCTGGCGGCGGTACTCGGCCAGAGCTTCCCCACCCTCTCCGGCCTCTGGCCCACGCACCTGCTGGTCATGCTGCCCCTACCGCAGATCCTCATCGGCGCGGCGCTGGCCCAGGTGGCCGGGTGGGCGCCGCAACCCCGTGGGCAAGTCTCTGCCGCCGCAGGCACCCGCCGCCCGGCGCCGCCCTGGCGAGCCGCCGGGGTCACGCTCGCCGTGGCGCTGATGCTGGGCAGCGCGCTCTGGTCCGATTATCGCTACCACCGCGACCTGGGGCTGACCGGCGGCCTGTTCGCCTTCTCCGACGGCATCTACACGCTGAACAAC
>CBJNAR010000088.1:0-8704 GCA_966434075.1 uncultured bacterium | reverse complement strand
GTCGCGCGTGCGGAACACTGCCGCCTGCCCGGTGCCACTGTAGGGCTTGAGCCGGCCTTGCTCGACATATTGCAGGACCTGGGCGCGGTTGGTGCCCAGTACCTCGGCGGCCGTCGGGAGATCAATAAAGCGGAATACCGGCATAGCTCTCGATCCTAGTCTGGTGCTTGCGCGTTTGCGCCTGATTCTCGCGGGTTCATTATAGCACAGCCCCGGCCCCGTGACCACCGGTGCGTAGCACATCGCTACGCACCGCTGCGCGAACAGCCGTCAGCCGTCAGCAATCAGGACATAAGTGACGGGTGGTCGCTTATCCGTGATTAGGTACGTGGCTAATTGCCCTGCCCCCGGTTGCCCTTTATCTGACGGCTGACGGCTGTTCGCTGACCGCTCGCGGCTATTGACGCTGGGCCGCGAAACAGGTATACTAGGGGGCAGGTTTTTGCCGGACCCGGCGCGCGCCTTTTTCTGGAGGCGCCGGATTTGGATGGCGGAAACCCGCGGGAAATACTTCTGGGGATGGGCCGCTGTCTCATCAGGGTCACGCCCGTCACTCTGCTACTTTTTACGCTATGAGGAGAATCGATGCTTAAGATCCGGTTGCGCCGCCAGGGCGCCAAGTTCCAGCCCCACTATCGCGTCGTCGTGGCGGATGCCCGCTCGCCGCGCGACGGCCGTTTTGTCTCGATCCTGGGGTACTACGATCCCCGCACCAATCCCGCCACGATCCATCTGGATGCGGCGCAGGTCGAGGATTGGGTGCGCAAGGGTGCCCAGCCCACCGCGGCTGTGATCGGCTTGCTGCGCCAGGCGAATATCGCCCCCGGCGTGGTCGAGGCCTACAACCAGAAGAACCGCCGCAAGGCCACGGCGGAAGCCACGCCGGAATCGACCGCGGCAGCCGCCGCCGCCGAGACCGCGGACCAGGCATAAGGCGCCACCCGGCGCCCCGGCGCCGGGGCTACACGCCGGGCCGCGCTCCCGGCACGAGGGTTACCCTGCATGAAGGATCTGGTCGAGTACATCGCCAAAACGCTGGTCGAGCACCCCGAAGACGTGAAGGTGCGTGAAGTGCGGACCGAACGCACCGTGATGATTGAACTGACCGTCAACCCGGACGAAAAAGGCAAAGTGATTGGCCGGGACGGCAAGATCGCACGGGCCATTCGGGCCCTGGTGAGCATGTCGGCGCAGCGCGAAGGCAAGCGCGGTATTCTCGAAATCCTGTAGGATCGGCGGTCAAAGCGCCGGGGCCGGATCTGCCTGGCATCGCCGGGCGGCCCTGGCCCGGTCTTTGGCCCCGATCCTCTTTTCTTGCCCGTAGAGGGCAATCTTATGTCGCAACCACCGGAATATATCACCATCGGGGAAGTTGTCGCGCCGCACGGCGTGCGCGGCGAACTGCGCATCACCATGCTCAGCGACTTCCCGCAGCGCTTCCTGGCCCTGCAGCGCATCTATCTCACCCCGCCGCCCCCCGCCGGCCCCCGCCGGGGCGCCCAGGCGCCCGCCGCATCCGGCCCGCCGCAGGAATATAAGGTGATGACCGCGCGCCTGCTCGGCGCGGGTACCAAGCGGCTCTTTCCCCAGACCGACCCCGAGGATGCTGCGCGGACCGGCCCCTGGGCCGGGCAGATCCACCAGGCGCTGATCAAGCTGGCCGGCGTGAACGACCCGGAGACGGGAGACAAACTGCGCGGCTACCTGCTGCAAGTGCCCGCGAGCGAAGCCTGGCCCCTGCCGCCCGATACTTTTTACGCGTTTCAGCTATATGATCTACCAGTGCTCACTCCCGATGATGTGAAGGTGGGTGTCGTCGAGGATTTGCTCGCGACTGGCAGTAATGATGTGTATGTGGTCCGCACCGTCGCGGGCAAAGAGCTTCTGGTGCCGGCGGTGAAGGACATCGTGCTTGAGATCAACCCGGCGGGAGGCTATATCCGGATCAAGGACCCGGCCGAGTGGAGTGATGACGAAGACTAGCCTGCCGCGGGCACCCTTAAGCCGCGTGCTGCGGCGTCCCCCCGGTTTTAAAGTTCTACCCGCCGTTCCCGAGCAACCGTCCAACAGCCTGCTACCCTCTCAGATCCGCCACGGCATGCGCATGTCGATTGGCGACGGCGTCTTTGCCCAGGTCTACATCAGCATCACCGCCGGCTCGTTTGTGACCGCGCTCGCCTTGTACATGGGCGCCAGCGACTTCGTGCTAGGGCTCATCACGGCCATGCCGGTGCTGGCGCAGTTAGTCCAACTGCCCGCGGCCTGGATGGTCGAGCGGCGCGGCGACCGCCGGTCCATTACCGTCTGGTCCAGCCTGGGCCGGCTGTTCTGGCTGGTGCCGGTGCTGCTGCTGTATGTGCCGATGGACCCGACCGCGCGCCTGGGCATCGCCCTGCTGGCGATGGCGCTGGCCTTCGGGCTCCTGGCGATCAGCACCAATGCCTGGCTGTCATGGATGAGCGATCTCATTCCGCCCTCGCTGCGCGGGCGCTTCTTTAGCGTGCGTAGCATGGTCCTCGCCATCATTGGCCTGGGCGTGAGCTATGTGGGCGGCACGCTCCTGGACGCGGCGCGCAAGGCCGGCCATGCCGAATGGGGCTTCCTGGGCCTGTACACCGTCGCCTGCGCCGCGGGGCTGGTCAGCACCTATTTCGTCAGCCGGCAGCCCGAGCCGCCGTTCGCGCGGGCCGCCGGGGGCACCAGCTTCCGCAAGCTGGTGCAGGCGCCCTGGCGCGACCGCAATTTCCGTGCGTTTATCTTCACGCTGACCGTCTGGAGCATCGGGATCAATATCGCCGCGCCCTTCTATAACGCCCAGGCGCTCAAGAACCTGCACGTGAGCTACCAGCAACTCGCCACGCTCGATATGACGACCATCGCCGTGACGCTGCTGACGCAGCCGTTCTGGGGCCGCTGGTCCGACCGGGTGGGCCACCGGCGCACGCTGATGATCAGCATGATCGGCGCGTCGCCGCTGGCGCTGATGTGGCTTATCGCCACGCCCTCGACGATCTGGCTGATCTACCTCAACAACGTGCTGTCGGGCATTTTCTGGCCGGGGGTGAACCTGTCGCTAAGCAACCGCCTGATGGAGCGGGCGCCCGCCGCCGGGCGGGCCGGCTACCTGGCGCTCTACTCGGCGATCACCGGCGGCCTGGCCTTTCTCGCCTCCATGTTTGGCGGGCTGATCGCCGGGGGACTGGAAGGCCACTACTTCCAATTCGGGCCGCTGGGCCTGAACAACTACCAGGTGCTCTTCCTTATGGCCGGGGTGATTCGCATCAGCGTGGCGCTCTTGCGCAGCCGTAGCGTGTAGCCCCGCGCGGCGGGGAGTAGGTCTCGAAAGAAAAAGCACGCCACATTTGATCGGTGGCGTGCTTTTTCTTTGACAGGCCCGGTTACTGCGCGCCTTCCGTCGTCTTGCGGGTGCGCTTGCGCGGGGCGGGCGCTGCCTCCGGTCCCGGCGCGGGTTCCGACGGAACCGCCGGCTCGGTGACGGCCTCCTCCGGCGGGGCGACTTTTTTGCGCGTGCGCTTGGTGGGCGGACTCGCCGCGTTTTCCTCGATCACCGTGGTGGAGACGGTTTCCTGGCCCTGGACCGGCGCGTTCAGCGCATCGACCTCGCTCGGCGTCTCGGCGGCCGCTTCCAGTGCCACGGCCTCCTCTGTGGCGGCGGCGGGCGGCAGCGGTGATGCTTTGAACAGCAGCGTGCTCAGGGGCGGCAGAGTCAGGCAGATGGCGTAGCCCGTGCTCGACCAGTCCTGCGGGTACGCCTCGGTCCCGCCCATGTTGCCCAGGTTGCTGCCCCAGTAGGACTCGGAGTCGCTGTTCAGGATCTCCTGGTAGTAGCCCGCGCGGGGCGCCGGGATGCAGTAGTTGTAGCGCGGCACGGGCGTGAAGTTGCAGACGACCAGGATCACGTCGTTGGGGTCGGTCCCCCGGCGCGTGAAGGAGATAACGCTGTTCTCGTTGTCGTTGGCCGCCATCCACTGGAAACCTTCCCAGCTATTATCGATCTGCCAGAGCGCCGGTTCGCTGTTGTAGAGATGCACCAGGTCATGGACGTAGCGGTGCAGCTTCTGGTGCGATTCGTTGTTGAGTTCATGCCAGTCGAGGCTGCGCGCTTCGCTCCACTCGCTGCGCTGGCCGAACTCGCCGCCCATGAACAGCAGCTTCTTGCCGGGGTGGGTGAACATATAGCCCAGCAGCGTGCGCAGGTTGGCGAACTGCTGCCAGCCGTCGCCCGGCATCTTGTTCAGCAGCGAGTTCTTCAGATGCACCACCTCGTCATGCGAGAGCGGCAGCAGAAAGTGTTCGCTGAAGGCATACATCAGCGAGAAGGTGATCAGGTTGTGATGGTAGCGCCGGTAGATCGGGTTATAGGACAGGTAGTCGAGCATGTCGTGCATCCAGCCCATGTTCCACTTGAAGTCGAAGCCCAGGCCACCCAGGAACGTCGGCTTGGTCACCATGGGCCACGCGGTGGAGTCTTCGGCCATGGTCAGCACGTCGGGGTGCTCCAGGTGGACCAGTTCGTTGAAGCGCTTGAGGAAGTCGATGGCCTCCAGGTTTTCGCGGCCTCCAAACTTGTTCGGCACCCAGGCACCCTCCTGGCGCGAGAAATCGAGGTAGAGCAGCGAGGCCACGGCGTCCACCCGCAGGCCGTCGATATGATACTTGTCGAGCCAGAACAGCGCGTTCGACAGCAGGAAGTTGCGCACTTCGTTGCGGCCGAAGTTGAACACCAGCGTGCCCCAGTCGGGGTGTTCGCCCAGGCGGGGGTCGGAATGTTCGTAGAGGTGGGTGCCGTCGAAGTAGTTCAGCCCGGAGATGTCCTTCGGGAAGTGGGCGGGCACCCAGTCGAGGAACACGCCAATCCCCGCCTGGTGGCAGCGATCGACAAAGTACATAAAGTCTTCGGGCGTGCCGTAGCGGCTGGTGACGGCGTAATAGCCGGTGGTCTGATAGCCCCAGGACCCGTCAAACGGGTGCTCGGATACGGGCATCAGCTCGATATGGGTGAAGCCCATGTATTTGACATAATCGACAAGCTGATGGGCCAGTTCGCGGTAGGTGAGCCAGCGGTTGCCCTGTTCGGGGTTGCGCTGCCAGGACCCGAGGTGGCACTCGTAGATGGCGATGGGTGAGTCCTGGCCGTTGTTCTTGGCGCGGTTGCTCATCCACTCTGTGTCGCCCCAGGTATAGCGGTTGATGTCGGCGACGACCGAAGCCGTGCGCGGGCGCAGTTCGCTATAGAAGCCGTAGGGATCGGCCTTCTCCACCAGATAGTCGTTGAAGCGCGACTTGATCTCGTACTTGTACGCCTCGCCCTCGCCCAGACCGGGCAAGAAGATCTCCCAGATGCCCTGGGCCGGGTGGAAGCGCATCGGGTAGACGCGCCCGTCCCAGTTGTTGAAGTTGCCGACCACGCTCACGCGCAAGGCGTTGGGTGCCCAGACGGCGAACTCCACGCCGCGCACCCCGCCGACCTCGCGGATGTGCGCGCCGAGTTTCTCATAGGTGCGGTGGTGCGTGCCTTCGCCGATCAGGTAGAGATCGAAATCGGTGAGCAGTGGCCCGAACGAGTACGGATCGATCAGATCGACCACGTGGCCGACGGGATCGGTAGCGCGCAGGGTGTAGCCGAAAGGACCGGCGGCGGGGATGACGGCTTCAAAAAACCCATCCGGGTGGATGCAGGCCATATCGTGGATCGTGCCGTCGTCGCGCGCGACCTGTATGGCCGTGGCCCAGGGCAGGAACGCCCGGATCGCCATGGCCGGTTGCCCATCCCTGGTTACGGCGTGCGGTCCCAGGACGCTGAACGGGTCGCCGTTATACCCGTGCACGATAGAATCGATGATTTGCGGGGAAAGGTTGTCTGCCACTGCAAGCTCCTTGGCGGAATAAGTCAAGCGGTTTCTCGCCCCCTATGCCGCAACTGGCGTGCCATGGGAAGCGGCGGCATGGCTGCGTTCCCCGGCGGGGCGGTTGCGCGCGGCGGGCATGTGGGGCGGTTATGGCTTGAGCGCGCGCGTCGCCAGGTGCGTGGGCATGTAGCGTGCCAGCGGCGCGCCGGGGCAGCGATCCTCGTAGAAGCCGGCTACTCAGAAGGGCGGGAGTCGGCTATAATGCACTATGCGCTTCGTGGTCTTCACCCTGGAAGAAACCTATCAACAAGCCTTAACCCGCGGGGCCGCGCTGGCGGCAGCGCGCAGCGGCATCCCCTGCGAGGTCGCCTGCTATACCGTCAGCCGGCTCGCGCGGCCCGAGGTGCGCGCGGCGGCCGCCGCCGACCTGGCGCGGGCCGATGCCGTGCTCGCCAGCATGCTCTTTTTCGACGAGCATGTGCAGCCCCTCGCCGCGTTGCTCGACCCGCTGCAAAAAGCGCGCCCCGACCTGCCGGTGGTCATCCTCAACAGCGCGCCGGAGTTGATGAAGCGCACGCGCCTGGGTGGGCTGCGCATGGACGCGGGCCTGGCGGCGCGCCTCATGGGCCACGCCGCCGCGCGCGGGCCGCGCAAAGCGCCGCAGGCGGATCGCCCCGAGTCCGACCTGGCCCGGCGCTTGCTGGGGCTGTCGCGGTCGTTGCCGCGCCTGCTGCGGCTGGTGCCCGGCGCGTCGAGCGACCTGGGGCGCTACCTGCTGTTGATGCAATACTGGGTCCACGGCACGCCGGAGAACCTGGCCGGGCTGCTGCTGACCCTGGCCGCGCATTACGGGCCGCCCGCCGCGCGCAAAGCCGCGGGGAGCCTCGCCATCGCGCCGCCACAGGTGATGCCCGCCGCCGCGATCTTCCACCCCGACGCGCCGGCGCCGTTCACCAGCGTGGCCGCCTACCGGCGCTGGCGGGCCGAGCGCGGCCTGCCCGGTCCCGGCGCGGGCGGCACGGTCGGCCTCGTTTCGCTGCGCTCGTCCATCCTGACCGGGAACACGGCCCACGTCGCCGCGCTGGTCCGTGCGCTCGACGCCGAGGGCCTGGAGCCGGTACCCACCTACGCGGGCGGCCTCGACATGCGCCCGGCGATGCGCCGCTACTTCGCGCCCGGCCCGGCGCCCGAGGGGACAGACACCGCCGCCGTCGATGTGCTGATCAACCTGTCGGGCTTCGCGCTGGTGGGCGGCATGGCCCACAACGACGCCCCGCTGGCCCAGGCCGAACTGGCCCGCCTGGATCGCCCGCTGCTGACGGGTGTGCCGCTCAACTTCCAGAGCCTGGCCGACTGGCGTGCCAGCCGGACGGGCGTCACGCCGGTGCAGGTGGCGATGCAACTGGCGATCCCGGAGCTGGAAGGCGCGGTCGAGCCGGTGGTCTACGGCGGCATCGCCGAGGGCGGGCAGCCCGATTTCGTGGCCGAGCCGGGCAATGTTGCCCGGCTAGCGGCGCGGGCGGGGCGCTGGGCACGGCTGGCGCGCACCCCGGCGGCGGAGCGCAAAGTCGCCATTGTCCTGTTCAACTTCCCCCCCAACGGCGGCGCCGTGGGCAGCGCGGCCTATCTGGCCGTGTTCCCCAGCCTCTACTGCGTTCTCCAGGAGTTGCAAGACACGGGCTATGCCGTCGATCTGCCGCCCGACGCCGAGACGTTGCGCCGCCTGGTTGTGGAAGGCAACGCCATGGAGTTCGGCACGCCCGCCAACGTGGCCGCCGCGCTGGCAACGGCGGACTACCGGCGGCTCTGCCCCTGGCATGACGAGATCGCCGCGGGCGGCTGGGGGCCGCCGCCCGGCACGCTGAACAGCGACGGCGAGCGCATCCTCATCCTGGGCCGCGAGTTCGGCTCGGTCTTCGTGGGCGTGCAGCCGCCGTTCGGCTACGAGGGCGACCCGATGAAGCTGCTCATGTCCCAGGGCATCACGCCGCACCACGGTTTCGCGGGCTTCTACGCCTGGTTGCGCGGCGTCTGGGGCACGGACGCGATCCTGCACCTGGGCACGCACGGTGCACTGGAGTTCATGCCGGGCAAGCAGGCGGGCCTGAGCGCCGATTGCTGGCCCTCCCGCCTGATCGGGGAGACGCCGCACCTATACGTCTACAGCGGCAACAACCCGTCGGAGGGCAGCATCGCCCGGCGGCGGGGGCTGGCGACGCTGATCAGCTACCTGTCGCCGCCGCTGGAGCAGGCCGGGCTGTACCGCGAACTCCTGGACCTGAAAGCGAGCCTGCGCACCCTGGGCGAGACGGCGCCCGATGCGGCCACCCTGGAGGCCATCGAGCGGCAGGCGGCGGCCCTGCACCTGCCCTGGCCCGCCACGGCGGCCACGGACCCGGCCCCGGCCCTCGCCGGGCTGCGGGCGGCGCTGCTGGACCTGGAGAGCCGCCTGATCCCGGTGGGCCTGCACGAGATCGGGCGCCCGCCCGCCGCCGAGGAACTGCTCGACCTGCTGGTGCAGGTGAGCATGTACCCGCGCCCGGAGCACGACCTGCCCGCGCTCGCCGCCCTCATCGCCGGGGCGCGCGGCCTGACACTGCCCGACGACGGCGTGGACGCGACGCCGGACGGCGTGCCCCCCGCGCAACTGGCCGCGCTGGAGCAGGTGCGGGCGCTGGCGCGGGCCGCTATTGCCCGGCTGCTGGATGCGGGGCCGGAGGCCGCCGCCGAAGTCCTGGCGCGCGAAGGGATCGCGGCCCCTGCAACGTTGCCCTGGCTACGCTGGGCTGCCGCGCTGGCCGCCGACCTGCGCCGCGATGCCGAACCCGCTGCCA
>CBJNAR010000087.1:0-8739 GCA_966434075.1 uncultured bacterium | reverse complement strand
CCATCTCTTCGGGTGGGCGGATGTCGCGTTCGCAGTAGGGCGAGTGCTCCAGCAACTGACCGAACTCGTTGCGGTAGCGCTTCGGCGTCTCGATACGCCCACGCGACTCGATCACCAGCCAGCGCTGCGGCGTGGACTCCATCGTCACTCGATAGATCGTGCCGTGGGGGATGACCACGTAGTCGCCTTCGTGATAGGGCAGCGCGCCGTACATGGTCTCGAAGGTGCCCGTGCCTTCGTGGATGAAGTAGAGTTCGTCGGCCTCGCCGTTCTTGTAGTAGTAGCCGTCCATCGGCGCGGTCGGGCGGGCGATGCCGAGCGACACGTCGTCGTTGAACATCAACACGCGGCGGCTGGTGATCGGGTCGCCGCCCGGCTCGGCGGCCTTGGTGCGCAGGTGGTAGTGGCGCTGTACCGGCTCGCGCCACTCCTCCGCCGGCGCCAGCGGGCAGGGCGTGATGCCCGTCACGCGCACCGGCGGGTAGTAGTGGTAGAGCAGCGAGGCCAGGCCGGAAAAGCCCTCGTTGCCCAGCAGTTCTTCGGTATAGAGTTCGCCGTCGGGGCGGCGGAATTGCGTGTGCCGCTTGGGCGGCACCTCGCCCACTCGATGGTAGAACGGCATGGCTTGACCCTCCTACAGGTTGCCGCGCAGCGCTTGCTCGCGCTCGATGGCCTCGAACAGGGCCTTGAAATTGCCCTCGCCGAACCCGCGGCAGCCGTGACGCTCGATCAGTTCATAGAACAGGGTCGGCCGGTCCTGCACCGGCTTGCTGAAGATCTGCAACAGGTAGCCGTCCTCGTCGCGGTCGGCCAGGATGCTGTGGGCTTCGATTTGTTCCAGGTCTTCCTTGATCTTGCCGATGCGCTCGGGCAGATCCTGGTAATAGGTGTGCGGAGTCTTCAGGAACTCGCAGCCGTTGGCCTCCAGGTGCTGCACGGTCGCCAGGATGTCGCCGGTGGCGACGGCGATGTGCTGGGCGCCGGGGCCGTTGTAATACTCCAGGTACTCGTCGATCTGCGACTTCTTCTTGCCCTGGGCCGGCTCGTTGATCGGGAACTTGATCTTGCCGGTGCCGTCCTGCACCACCTTCGACATGAGCGCCGAGTATTCGGTGGAGATCTGGTCGGCGTCGAAGTGGACCAATTGCTCGAAGCCCATCACGTTGGCGTAGAAGGCCACCCACTCGTCCATGTGGCCCAGTTCGACGTTGCCGACGATGTGGTCCACGACGCGGATGCCGACGCCCTTGCCCTTGATCGCCCGCTGCTGGAAGCCCGGCATGAACGTGCCGTGATAATCGCGCTCGACTAGGCTGTGGATGGTGTCGCCGTAGGTGGCGATGGCGGCGCGCTTGACGGTGCCGTGGTCGTCGGTGAATACCTGCGGCTCCATCAGGCCCCTGGCCCCGCGGCTGAGGGCGACGTGGTACGCTTGCTCGACGTTGGGCACGCGCAAGGCGATGTCCTTCACGCCGTCGCCGTGGCGGTTCACCTGCTCGGCCACCTCGCTGGTGCTCGTCAGGGAGGCGGTGAGCACCAGGCGCACGCGGCCTTGCTCCAGCACATACGACACCCGGTCGCGCTGACCGGTCTCCGGGCCGCGATAGCCGACGATGTCGTAGCCCCAGACCAGACGGTAATAGTGGGCGGCCTGGAGCGCGTTGCCGACATAGAGTTCGATGTAGTCGATGGCCTGAATGGGGAACAGGTCTTTCTGGGCGGCGCGCTGCTTATCGCGCTCCGAGAGTTCACGCCGGGGCACTGTCTCAACCATGCTTCTCCTCCTTGAGATGCATATCTATGCGGTTAGGGGACACGAGAGGGCCGCTCCGTTGCGACGACTCGCACAGCGAAAGTATAACAGAGCCTTCCCGACACCGTCAAGGCGATTTCATCATAATGGTATAACCGCGCATCCCCTTCCGAATAGGGACCCCGCCGCCCGGCGAGGCAGGCGCCGGATCTACCCGCGGGGGAAGCCCGGCGCTAGCGCGTGGTATAATGACCCGTGAGCACATAAGCATCTCAGGCAAGGAGAACGGCAATGCACGAAGCAGGCGTCAGGAACCGGATCCAGGCAGAAGGCGACGCGGGACGCGCCGCCGTGGTCGAGCAGTTGCGCCGGGCGCGGCTGGTGGGCGTGGTGCGCGTGGACAGCGCCGAGGCGGCCCGGCTGGCCGCGCAGGCCCTGATCCGCGGCGGGTTGGGCTGCGTCGAGATCACGCTGACTACGCCCGGCGCCGCCCGCGTTATCACCGACCTGGCCGACCGCTATCGCGAGGACCCCGATGTGCTGGTCGGCGCGGGCACCGTGCTGACACCGGACCAGGCGCGCATGGCGCTCGACGCGGGCGCGCGCTTCGTCGTCGCGCCCATCGCGCCCGACCTGGCGCCGGTGGCGCGGGAGTACGGCGCGGCCACCATCCTCGGCGCCCTCACTCCCACCGAGATCGTCGCCGCGCGGGACAAGGGCGCGGATCTGGTCAAAGTCTACCCGGTGAGCGCGGTCGGCGGGGCGCAATATCTGGCCGACATCCTGGCGCCGCTGCCCGACCTGCCCCTGTGGGCGGCGGGCGGCACGACGGTCGCCGATGTAGGCGCGTACCTGCGGGCGGGGGCACAGGTCGTCGGCCTCGCCGGGTCGGTGGTGCCGCCGGTGGCCGTGCGCGCCGGGGACTGGGTTGCTGTGGAAGCCCTGGCCCGCCAGGCTGTCGCCAACGCGCGATCCGCCAGCTAAGGCGCCGCTAGGCCGGGCGGGCTATGCCTGAGTCCGGCATCACAGCCGCTAGCGGGCGCCGTTCCAGAGGGCATGGAACCACGCCACTTTGCCGTAGAGCCCCATGTCCAAAAGATCGCGGTGTTGCGGGCGAATCGCCTGGGCGATCTCGTCTTCGTCTTACCCGCGCTGGACGCCTTGCGCGCCGCCTATCCCCACGCCGAGATCGTGCTGCTCGGCTTCTCCTGGTATGAGGATCTGCTGGCCGGGCGCCCCGGCCCCGTGGACCGCGTGATCGTCGTGCCGCCGTGCTGGAATCCGCTGGAGGGCTTCCCCGCAGGCGCGGAACCGCCCGAACTGGCCGCATTCTTCGCGGCGATGCAGCGCGAGCGGTTCGACCTGGCGATCCAGCTCCTGGGCGGGGGGCGGCACTCCAACCCCTTCGTCCAACGCCTGGGCGCGCGGCTCACCGTGGGCCTGAAGGCGCCCGATGCCGTCGCGCTCGACCGCTGGGTGCCGTACATCCTCTACCAGCCGGAGATCTTCCGCTACCTCGAAGTCGTCGCCCTGGTGGGCGCCCCGCCGGTTACGTTCGAGCCGCGGCTGGCCGTCACGCTGCAGGATCTGGCCGAGGCGGCGGTGGTGCCGGAGGACGACAGGCCGCTGGCGGTGATCCACCCCGGCGCCTCGGACTCGCGGCGGCGCTGGCCGGCGACCGAATTCGCCGCGGTTGGGGATGCGCTGGCAGCGGCGGGGGCGCAGGTGGCGGTGATCGGCATGGCCGAAGAGCGCGACCTGGTGCAAGGGGTGATCGGCGCCATGCGGGCCGAGGCGCTGGATCTCTGCGGGCGGCTCTCGCTGCGGGCGCTGACCGGGCTGCTCCACCGCACCAGCGTGATGGTCGGCAACGACTCCGGCCCGGTCCACCTGGCCGAAGCGGTGGGCGCGGCGACGGTTGCCGTCTACTGGTGCGGCAACCTCATCACCGCCGGGCCGCTGACGCGGGCGCGGCACCGGCCCATCATCTCCTGGCAACTGACCTGCCCGGCCTGCGGCGTGGACTGCACCGTCTACCGCTGCGATCATCCCGATTCCTTTGTCGCGGACGTGCCGGTGGACGAAGTGCGGGATGCCGCCCTGGATCTCCTGGCGGCATCCCGCGTGCCCGCTCTAGTGAGCTCGCCCCGCTAGCAGCGGGTGTGTTGAGGTCCGTTAAGCACGGCGCCGCGACCAGATGGCTTCGAACAGCCCGATCATGCTCAGCCCGGCCAGGATATGCAGCACGATCACCAGCATGAAGAGGCCACCCGTCACGACATCAAACAGCATCGCCAGCGCCAGCAGAATAATCACCACAAACACCCCGCGGGTGATCATCTTGAGGTTGGTCGTCTGCCCGTTGGCGCGCATCTGGCTCCACAACATCTCGATCATGCCGATGACCACCAGCCCGGTCAGGATATGCAGGATGGTCACCACGTTACCCAATCCGGGATCGCCCCCGACGCCGAAAAGCTGGGCCAGGCCCAGCAACACCAGCACCACGAACAGCACACGCAGAATCATCGCCCGATTATTCACCAACAGCCTCCTCCGGATGCGCTAATCACACGACGAGGCGGTCAACAGCCGGGCCGCCCCCGTGCGATTGTAGCAGAGCCGGGGGTGCCGGTCAAGGTAGGCGGTATCCTACCGTTGCGGGCACGTGGGCGCCGGATCGGCGATGTTATACTGAGTACGCTCGTCCGGGGTCAGGTCGCGGGTCAACAGCCCGCAGAGATAGCGCAAGGTATCCTGCAAGTCGGTGTGCCAGAGCCGCGCCGTGCCGTCGGCGCTGCCCGTGGCGATATATTTGCCGTCATGCGAGAAAGCCACCGCCCGCACCGCTCCGGTGTGGCCGCTAAAGCGCCGGATCTCCCGGCCCCAGCCGGGCGCGGCAGGCGTCCCGGCGATATCCCAGAGATGGGCCACGCCATCGCTGCTGCCGGCGAGGATGCTGTTGCCGTCGGGCGCGAAGGTCACGGCGCCCACGCCGTTGTCGTTGGTGGAGAAGACGCCCAGCACGGCGCCCGTCTGCAGGTCCCACAGGCGCGCCGTGCCATCGCTGCTGCCCGTCAGCACCCTCCGGCCGTCGGGCGCGTAGGCCACATCCTCGATATTATCGGTATGCCCGACGAACTGGCGGATTTCAGCCCCCGACAGCACATCCCACAGCCGGGCGTGCCCATCGGCGCTACCGGTCAGCACCGTCCGCCCGTCAGGCGCGTAGGCCACAGCGTAGACCGGTGCGGTGTCGGTGAGCACGTGCAACAGGCGACCCGTGGCCATATCCCACAGCCGCGCGGTCTTATCGCTGCTGCCGGTCAGCACCGTCTTGCCGTCGGGTGAGTAGACGGCCTGATCGACGATGGCATTGACCGGGAAGGCACGCACCTCGGCGCCGGTGTGGATGTCCCAGATATGGGCCTGTTTATCCGGACGGCCGTTGGCGGTTAGTACATACCGCTCATCGGGGGAGAAGACTGCGCTGTTTACCGTGCTGCCCTGCGGGCCGGGAAACTCCAACGGCAACTGGGCCCCGCTAGCGGCGTCCCACAACCGCGCGGTCCGGTCGTCGTAGCTGCCGGTGAGCACCGTCCGGTCGTCGGCGGAGAACGCCACGCTCCACAGGGGACCGCTACGGGTGAGAATGGGCGGATCGGGGTGGCGCGTGGCATCCCACAGGATCACCTCGCCGGTGAAGTAGTTGGTGGCGACATGCGTGCCGTCGGGCGAGATGGCGGCGGCGACGGTGCCTTCGACCATGGCCGGCGGGCCGCGGAACACCTGCAACGGCTGCCCCGTCGCGGGGTCCCAGAGGCGAGCCGTCGCATCGCCCGCCCCGGTCAGGAGCGTTTTGCCGTCCGCCGCAAAGGCGACGCTCCAGACCGGGCCCGTGTGCCCCGCGAAGTCGCGTAGCTGGTCGCCGGTGGCGACATCCCAGAGCAGCGCGTTGTTGCGCGGCCCATCGGTCGCCAGGGTCTTGCCGTCCGGCGAGTAGGCGACGGCGACGACGCCGGGCCCCGCGCCGGGCGCCAGCCCTTTGTTGAAGCTATGCACCAGCCGCCCGCTTTGCACATCCCAGACCCGCGCCACATTATCTTCCGCCCCGGCGACCACAAACTTGCTGTCGGGCGACCAGGCCAGGGCGCTGGTTAACTTGCTCTCCAGCGTGAAAACCTGCAACTGCCGCCCGCCGGCCACGTCCCACACCCGCACCGTCTTGTCCTCGCCGTTCGCCGCGATGAGGCGCCCGTCGGGCGAGTAGAAGGCCTCCAGCAGCGCCGCGGGCTTCCCGCCAGGGGCAGGTGCGGCGGTCAGCACCTGGGTGACGGTCATGGCCTGGGTATCCCAGATGTCGATGGTGCCGTCGTTCTGCGGGCCGGCAATCGCCCGCCCGTCGGGCGAGAAAGCCAGATTGTTGCCGCTAAAGGGTAGGACGGCGAGTTGGCGCCCCGTGGCGACATCCCACTCGCGCGTCGCGGTGTCGCTCTGGGCCAGCAAGATCTTGCCGTCGGGCGAGAAAGTGGAGACCCAGACAGTATCCGTATAGCCGGCGAAGCGGCGCACGGGGTAGGCGAGCCGGGCGGCAGCCTCCAGCGCGGCGTCGCCCTGCGGCGAGTATTGGGTACGGATCGCGCGCACGCTCAGCAAGCCGACCAGTTCGGCGGGTCCGCCCGTTTGCAGCAGGCCATTGGCTTCAGCGGCCAGCCGCAAGGCTTCGGAATGGATGAGGTTGGCCTGGGCTTCCTGTTGCCGGCCCTCGGCCAGCAGCGCCAGCCCGGTCGCCACCGCCAGGAAGAGCGCGAGCGCCGCCACCAGATAGCGCAGCCGGTTTGCGGATCGCTTCTGTAAAGCGACTTCTCGCGTCCGGCGCGCCTCCTCCGCCTCCGTCTGCCGCCGTTGAGTTTCCAGGCTGGCGGCCAGGTATGCTTGCTCCTCACTCGTCAACGCCGGGGTCTGCGGTTGGCCGGACTGCGCGGCGAGTCCGGCAAACTGCGCCAACCGCGCCCCGCTCGCCAGGAAACTCGCATCCTGCCCCGCGGCCTGCCACTCGTCCGCCGCGGCCAGCAAGCGCCGCTCCGTCTGCAACAGTTCCCGGCTGTCGCGCAACCAGTCGCGCAGCCGCCCCCAGCTATGCAGCAGGGCCTCGTGGGCCACCTCCACCGTCGGTTCGTTGGTCCGGGGCTCGCGGTCGAACGCCAGCATGCGGTATCGCCCGTACAGGTCTAGGACGCGGTGCAGCGCATCCTCAGCGCGGGACGCCGAAACCAGTTCGGACATCGGCACGCGACGCCTCGTGTCCTCCACTCCTTCGCCCAGCGTCACCAGCCGCAGAAAAAGCTGCCGTGCCGCCGTCTGCTCCGCTTCGCTCAGCGCCGCGTAGAGACGCTCGGCCCGCCCGGCCAGCGACCCGAACACGCCCCCGCCCGCCTGGTACGCCGCCAGCGTCAGCCGGTGCCCGTCGCGCCGCTCGTACAACTCGGTGAGAGCGTATTGCAGCAGCGGCAGCGTGCCCGGCTGGTCGCCCACGTCCTGAAGAATGGTGGCGACCAGGCGGCTCTCCAACTCCAGCCCGGCCCGCTCGGCGGGACCGGTGATCGCCGCGTAGAGCTCCTGCGCGGTGAGCGGCCCCACCACCTCGGTGCGGCGGCCCAGCAATTCGCTAGACGGCAGATACAACAGGGGGCGATCGTAGAAGTCGGCGCGCAGTGTGATCACCACCCGTAAGCGGCTGCGCGGATCGGCGACGGCACTGAAGAGGCTGTCGAGAAAATCCTGGCGCACCTCCTCGTCGGCGACGAGGGTGAACAGCTCTTCGAACTGGTCGATCACCAGCACCAGTTCGGTCTGGTCGTCGCTGGGCAGCACGCGTTTAACGGCGCGCGCCAGCCCGCGCTCGTCGGCACGCAACTGTTCCATCAGGCTGGCCGGCGGATTGGCGGCGAGCCGCAGCAAGGCCGCTTCTAGTTCTTCCAGCGGGTGTGTGCCCGGCACGAGATCGGCCACCACGGGGGATAGCCCGCCCGGCAACAGGTGCCGGCGCAACGCGGGCACCAATCCCGCGCGCACCACGCTCGATTTGCCGCTGCCCGACGGCCCGACAACCGCCAGGAAGCGTGACAGCGCCTCGTCATCGGCCAGACGTGCCTGCAATTGCCGGGTGAGCGATTCCCGCCCGAAGAAATAGGGCGCATCGGCCTCCTGGAAGGCGCGCAAGCCTTTGTACGGGTTCGCGGGCACGCCCAGGACGACAGGCGAGGGAGATACGGCGGGATCGCCGCGCCCATTACCTGCTGGGGTCGCGGTGGACGCTGTGGCATCGGCCAGGGCCACGCTAACTCCGGCGAGCACCGCCGGCCCTGCCCCCGTCCGGGCCCAGCGCACGAAAGCCGCGCGCTCCTCCGGCGGGATGGCCAGCGCGGCGGCCAGCAGTTCCCCTAACTGCCGCGACGGGCGCAACACGCCCTCCTCGATCCGCTGCACCGTATAGATCGAGCAGCCGGCCTGCTGGGCAAGCTCGCCCTGGGTGAGGTCGAAGGCTTTGCGGCGCTGCTTAAACCACGCCTTGAAGGGCTCCCGATCCGCCATCATGCTTTAACTTTCTACGGATATAAGGGGCAAACAGGGTGTAATTCTGAGGCTGTATGAGTATTTGTACGAATAACTGTGTGACCTATTATATCACAAAACCCTGTACGCCCGGCGGCGGACCTTGCGATAATGGCTGCACCGCGGGGGTTAGCCGCCCAGGAGTGGCGCGGCTATCCCCGGAGCGGGTTCTCGGGCGCGGCTCCGTTCCGTGGCGCGGCGGAAGAGGGGATCCGGCAGCAAATGAGGGAGATACAGGAGGTAAGCAGATGCGCTTCGCTAAGTTTGGGGCACGGATTGGTACCCTGCTCGTGAGCCTGCTGGCAGTGGTCGCCGCCCTGCCGGGCGCCCACGCGCTGGCCGATGCGCCCACGTTCCAGACGACGCACACC
>CBJNAR010000086.1:0-8751 GCA_966434075.1 uncultured bacterium | reverse complement strand
CCTGGAGCGGGCTCTGATCGCTGCCGCCTATCAACTGTTGCGCGCCGGCACCCTCCCGGCTGCCCAACCCTACCTGCCCCACCTGCGCGCCGCCGCCACCGCGGCCATGCCGCGCACCGACCTGCCGGCGGCCACCCTGCTCAACAACCTGGCGAGCTTGCTGCGCGCGCAAGGTGACTACGCGGCGGCCCGCCCCCTCTACGAGCGGGCCCTGGCGATTGCCGAGCAGACCCTCGGCCCCACGCACCCCGACACCGCCGGTAGCCTTACCAACCTGGCCAGCCTGCTACAGGCCCAGGGCGACTACGCCGCTGCGCGCCCGCTTCACGAGCGGGCCCTCGCCATTGCCGAGCAGAGCCTCGGCCCCACGCACCCCGACACCGCCACCAGCCTCAATTACCTGGCCGGGCTACTCTACGGTATGGGCGACTACGCGGCGGCCCGCCCCCTCTATGAACGCGCCCTGGCCATTGCCGAGCAAACCCTCGGCCCCGCCCACCCTGCCACGGTCGCCGGCCTCGACAACTTGGCCAGTCTGCTGTCCGCCCAGGACGACTACGCGGCGGCCCGCCCCCTCCTGGAGCGCGCCCTCGCCATCCGCGAGCAGACCCTCGGTCCCACCCACCTCCAGACGGCCCAGAGCCTCAGTAACCTGGCCAGCCTGCTGTATGGTATGGGGGACTACGCGGCCGCGCGCCCGCTCTACGAGCGCGTCCTGGCTATCCGCGAGCGCGCCCTCGGGCCCACCCATCCCGACACCGCGACGAGCCTCAACTACCTGGCGAGCCTGCTACAGGCTCAGGGTGACCCTGCCGCCGCCCGCGCCCTCTATGAGCGCGCGCTGGCCATTGCCGAGCAGAGCCTCGGCCCCACCCACCCGACCACGGCCGCCAGTCTCAACAACCTGGCGGCATTGCTACGCGCCCAGGGCGACTCCGGCGCCGCCCGCCCCCTGTTGGAGCGCGCCCTCATGATTGCCGAGCAGACCCTCGGCCCTACCCACGCCGCCACGGCCATCAGCCTCAACAACCTGGCCGAACTGCTGCAGGCTGAGGAGGACCCTGGCGCCGCCCGCTCGCTCTACGCGCGAGCCCTGGCCGTGGCCGAGCAAGCCCTCGGCCCCAGCCACCCGACCACGCGCGCGATTCGGCAGAACCTGCACAGCCTCTAGCCTCCCAGGACGCGCCTCCAACTTGCCGCCCCGCCGCCGGTAGCGCGCCCGCGCCCGCTTCTTCCCGACCAGGCCCGTCCGCGACCCTGCTCGCGGGCGCCGGCTGACCGGGAAATGAGCAGTTTTTGGTCTGGAAAATGAGCAGCGAAACCGCATACGATACGACTGTCGACCGACAGCCGTATTTGTTTGTGGAGGGGGCCGCCATGTGTGAAGCGATTCCTCCGGTAGTCAACGATCTCCTGGCCGCCTGGAACGCCCATGACGTCGAGCGCGCGTTGCGCTTCTATTCGCCGGAATTCGACGGCGAGGATGTCGGCATCGCGCGGCCCTTACGCGGCGAGGCGGGCGTGCGCCATTTCATCCAGCATTACCTGGATGCCTTTCCCGGCCTCCACATAACCCAGGAGGCGGCGCTGGTGAACGGCGATCAGGTGGCGCTAAGCTGGACGGCGCAGGGGTATCACCAGGGCCCGCTGATGAACATCCCGGCGACCGGGCATGTCGTCACCGTGCGCGGGATGTCCTTCCTCACGCTCCACGACAACAAGATACGGAAGCTGGTCAACGTCTGGGATGTGGCCGGGATGTTGCGCGAACTGGGGTTGCTCCCCGAACTCTAGGCCGATCCCTTCCTCTGCCTCCCCTGGTTACACGAAAGGAGCGATTCCCTATGGCAAGCCCATCCCTGTCTCAGGCCGCCGGCTCCGCGCGGGCGGCGGAGCAAACCGGCGCCGTGTCGTATGACAAGTTCGCGGGCTGGTGCGCCCTGGCTGCCGGCGTTAGCGGCTTCCTCTATTCCATCGCTTTCATTGTCTTGAAGGATGCCGGCCTGAGCGCCTTCTTCCTCCTGCTCGGCGGGCTGCTGGGAACCGCCGTGGTGCCGGCGGTCTACGAGCGTCTGCGCGCGACCGATGCCGCGTTTGCCCGCTGGGGTCTGGTGTTGGGCCTGGCGGCGGCCATCGGCTCGTTGATCCACGGCGGCTACGACCTGGCGAACGCCGTCAATCCGCCCGCGACCCCGAACCTCGACCTGCCCAGCCAGATCGATCCGCGCGGCTTGCTGACCTTCGGCGTGGCGGGGCTGGGGCTGCTGGTCTTTGCCTGGCTGATGAGCCGCACCGGTACATTCCCGCGCGGCCTGGCCTACATCGGCTACATCGCCGGGGTCCTGCTTGTCTGGATCTACCTGGGCCGTCTGATCATTCTCCAGCCGGCCAACCTGATCATTGTCGTGCCCGCGCTGCTGGCCGGGTTTCTCGCCAATCCGGCCTGGTATATCGGGCTGGGGCTGGCCCTGATGCGGGGCCGGCGCTAGCCGCAGCGGGGGTACCTGCCTGGCCCGCGCCGCAGGCACCCCCGGCCCAATCCGGTTGCCCTGTTCGCGGGTATAACTCGCAGACACTTTGTCTGCCCTGGCTTCTCCGGAGAGCCATCGTGTGAAAGGAGGTGCGATGCGCGCGACCGGCGCGCGGCGGATACCACACCCGGTCCAGGGGCAGCGAGTCCACGGCCCGACCGTGCCGGCGCCCTGCGCGCACGGTTTGGACGACCTCGGACCCGGTACGGTACTTCGGGGGGATCACAGAACCTGGGGACTGTTTCTCCGCTCCGGGGGTCGGAGAGGAAGAGGAGATTTCCTGATGAAACTCGCGAAAATTGGTAGTACCCTGCTCGCATTGCTGGTGGTCTTCGGTATGTTTGCAGCCGGTATGCGTTCCGGCCCGGTGAGCGCCTCCAGCCACCGCGAAGCCCCGATGATCAGCAATGACCCGGTGGCGGATGACACCGACTTCTACGCTTTTGTCAGCCCGGACAAGCCGGACACCGTCACCTTCATCATCAACACGTGGCCGTTCGAGGAACCGGTCGGCGGCCCCAATTATTTCACCTTCGGCGATGATGTGCTGTATGAACTGCACATCGACAATGTGGGCGATGCCCAGTCCCACATCACCTATCAGTTCCGCTTCAAGACCACGGTCGGCAACGGCAACACCTTCCTGTACAACACCGGCCCGATCATGAGCCTGGATGACTCGAACTGGAACGTGAAGCAGACCTACACGGTGACTCGCCTCGACAACGGCAAGGCGACCGTGCTGGGCGAGAACCTCAAGACCCCGCCCGTGAACGTCGGCGCGAAGTCGACCCCGAACTATGAGGCGCTCTCCAACGCCGCGATCCAGAGCTTGAGCGACGGCAGCAAAGTCTTCGCCGGGCAGGCCGACGATTCCTTCTTCGTCGACCTCAACGTGTTTGACCTGCTGACCATCCGCAAGCTGCCGGGCAACGCCGGCGGCGGGGTGGACGGGCTGAAGGGCTACAACGTGCAGACCATCGCGCTCCAGGTGCCGATGACCCGCCTGACCGCCGACGGCACCAGGCCCGCCGACGCGAAGGCCGCCAACGCGGTCATCGGGTCGTGGACCACGACGAGCCGCCAGGCCACGACGGTGCTGCGCGGCAACGGCACGGCCGAGCACTCCGGCGACTGGGTGCAGGTGAGCCGCCTTGGCGCGCCCCTGGTCAACGAAGTGGTGGCCCCGCTGGCCGCCAAGGACCTGTTCAATAGCTCCAAGCCCGCCGATGATGCCCAGTTCCTGGGCGCCGTGACCGACCCGGAGATGGGCCGGCTGTTCAAGGCGCTCTATAACATCCAGGTGCCGCCCACGCCCCGCGACGACCTGGTGGCGATCTTCCTGACCGGCATCCCCGGCGCGACCATGCCGCCGAACGTGAAGCCGTCGGAACAACTGCGCCTCAACATGGGCGTGCCGCCCGCGGCCAACCCGAATCCTCTGGGTGTGGTCGGAGGCGACCTGGCCGGCTACCCGAACGGGCGCCGCCTGGCCGACGACGTGACCGACATCTCGCTCAAGGCCGTCGCGGGAGCCGCCTATCCGCTGTTCCACCCGGACTTCAAGGCCGACCCGCTCGCCGCGCAGTTGGGTGACGGCGTGGATGCCAACGACGTGCCGTTCCGCAGCAGCTTCCCCTATGTGGCCCTGGCCTGGGACGGCACCACGTCCGTACCGCACGGCGCCTATGCGCCCAGCACGGGCGGCGCCCAGCCCCCGATGGCCGGCTCGCCCGGTATGCCGCGCACCGGCGCGACCGACAGCGGCCACCTGGCCGACATCTACGCCTGGTTGCTGGCGCTCGTCGCCGTCGCCGGGGGCCTGATCCTGGCCGGTGGCTGGACGGTGCGCCGTCGCGCCACGGCCCAGGCCAAGAAGTAAGCAGGCCAGCCGGGCGCAGGCGCTGTGACCTGCGCCCGGCTCGCACGGCAAAAATTACGCACAGATGCGATAAGCGACCGGTGTAGCGCAACGCAAAACATGCTCCGCATCCGGATGCAACTGGAACCAGGGAGGCGCGCAACCTCGTGAAGAAACTACTGGGCAATCGACTGACGATTATGGTGGGCGTGGCGCTGCTGCTTGTCGCGGGTAGCCTGCTGTTCGCGCCCACGATCGCCGGGCCTCTCACGCCCGCGCCGGTGACCGACCCGGCGGGTGTGATCGCCGCCGGGGTGACGCCGCCGCAGGGGTACGCCGACCGCATCATCGGCGATATGAAGACGCGCTTGCAGTCGAACGCCAACGACCCTACCTCTCTGGCCCAGTTGGGCCTGGCGTACTTGCAGAAAGCCCGCGAAACCAGCGACCCGACCTTCTATACGCAGGCCGAAACGGTCCTGCGCAAGGCGCTGGCGATCAACCCCGGCAGCTTCGACGCGACGGCGGCCATCGGCTCGCTGGAGCTGTCGCGCCACCAGTTCCGCGAGGCGCTCGATTGGGGACGCAAAGCCCAGGCTCTCGCCCCGCAAAAAGCCTATGCCTACGGAGTCATCGGCGACGCGCAAATCGAACTGGGCGACTATGACCAGGCGGTCGCGACCTTTCAGCAGATGATCGATCTGCGGCCCGACCTCAGTTCGTATGCGCGGGTGTCCTACGCGCGCGAACTCTACGGCGATGTCGAGGGCGCCATCCAGGCCATGCGCCAGGCGGCGGCGGCGGGCGGTCCCGCGCCGGAGAATGCGGGGTGGGCCCATGTCCAGCTTGGCAATCTCAATTTCAACAGCGGGCGGCTGGACAAAGCCGAGCACGAGTATAACGCGGCGCTGGTGGTCTACCCCGGCTACTTCCATGCCCAGGCCGGGCTGGCCGCCGTGCGTGCGGCCCAGGGGCGCAGCGCGGAGGCGGTGGCGCTCTACAAAGCGGCGGTTGCCGTGGTGCCCTTGCCGCAATATGTCCAGGCGCTGGGCGATCTCTATGCCGCGACCGGCGACACTAGGAACGCCCAGGCGCAGTACGACCTGGTGAGCTACATCTTCCATGTCTTCGAGGTCAACGGGGTGGATGTGAGCATGGAGAAAGCGGCGTTCCTGGCCGACCAGAACCAGGATGCCGCCGAGGCCGTGCGGCTGGCGCAGAGCGCGGCAGCCTGGCGGCACGACATCCACACACAGGACGCGCTGGCCTGGACGCTCTACCGGGCCGAGCGCTACGCCGACGCGCTGGCGGCGGAACAGCAGGCCCTGCGCCTGGGCACGCAAAACGCCCTGTTCTATTTCCACCTGGGCCTGATCTATAATGGGTTAGGCGACACGGCGAATGCCCGCGCGAATCTCCAGCGGGCGCTGGCGATCAATCCGCACTTTAGCGTCAAGTATGCGCCCCAGGCCACGGCGCTGCTGGAAAAGTAGGAGAGTTCCCCATGAGTCGCTCCTTCCGCCTGCTGTTGCTCGCCGTCCTGGGCGCCGGTCTGTTGCTGGCGGTGGCCCCGCGCTCCGCGAGCGCCCACCCCATGGGCAACTTCACCATCAACCGCTACAGCGCGTTGACGGTGGGCCAGGGCCGCGTCGATCTGCTCTATGTGGTCGATATGGCCGAGATCCCCACCTACCAGGAACTCGGCACCATCCGGCCGGATCACAGCACCGACCTGACTCCCGCCGAGCAGGATGGCTACACGGCGCAGCGCACGGCGGACCTGGCCGGCAACCTGACGCTGACAGTGGACGGCACGGCGTTGCCGCTGTCGCTGGTGGGCCGCCCGGCGCTGAGCTTCCCGCCGGGCGCGGGCGGTTTGCCGACGATGCGCCTGGAACTGCACTGGACGGCGGTGCTGGGCAGCGCCACGCACGGCACCCTGGCCTATCACGACGCGAACTACAGCGAGCGCATCGGCTGGAAGGAGATCATCGCGCGCAGTAGCAGCGGCACGGCCCTGACCCAGAGCAGCGTCCCGGCGACCGACCTGAGCGCCGCGCTGACGCAATACCGCCCCGAGTTCCTGAACAACCCGCCGCAAGTCACCTCGGCGGAGGTTATCTTCGCGCCCGGCGCCGCCACGACCGGGGATGCCGGGACTGCCGCAGTCCCGCAAGCCGCGCCGCTGGACGCGATGGCCTGGGCGCAATCGCGCAGCGACGCCCTGACCGAACTGATCAACCAGAAAGAGTTGCCCCTGGGCGCGCTGCTGATCGGGTTGGTGGTCGCCTTCGGGCTGGGGGCGGCGCACGCTCTCTCGCCGGGCCACGGCAAGACGGTCGTCGCGGCCTACCTGGTGGGTAGCCGGGGCACCGCCTGGCACGCCGCCTTCCTGGGCGCCACGGTGACGATCAGCCACACCATCGGCGTGTTCGTGCTGGGCTTGATCGTGCTCTATGCCTCGCAATATATCCTGCCGGAGACGCTCTACCCCTGGCTCGGCTTCTTCTCCGGCCTGCTGATTGCCGGGATGGGCATCGCCATGTTCTGGCAGCGCCGCAACGCCTGGGCGCGCAGCCGCCGCGCGGCGGTCCCGACTCCCGCGCCCGCAAACGGCACTCCCGCGTATGACCCGCATGAGTACGCCCACGCGCACGGTTTGCCGCATGAGCACGACGCGCACGGTTTGCCGCATGAGCACGACGGGCATGCCCCCGCGCTGATCCCGCAACCCGCCCCGGTCCCGCAACTGGCGCTTAGCCACGCGAGCCATGAGCATGGCCATGACCACGCTATCGCGCACAGCCACGCGGACCATGACCACGATCACAGGCACAGCCATGGCGACACCCTAGCCTATAGCCATGCCGCCCATGCTTATGATCACGACCATGACCATGCGCACACCCTTGATCACGCTCATGACCATGACCTAACGCACGACCACGATCATGAGCACGATGCGCTCAAGCCGCACAAGCACGGACCCTTCGGCCGTGAGCATAGCCACGTGCCCGCCGACGGGCAGCAAGTCACCATCGGCAGCATGCTGGCGCTGGGCATCACCGGCGGGATCATCCCCTGCCCGTCGGCGCTGGTTGTGTTGCTGGTGGCGATTGCCTCGCACCGGGTCGGGCTGGGCCTGCTGCTGATCGTCGCCTTCAGCCTGGGGCTGGCCTGCGTGCTGACCGGCATCGGCCTGCTGATGGTCTACGGGCGTGGCTTGCTGAGCCGGGTGCGGATGAGCGGCGCGGTCTGGGGCCGCCTGCCCATGGCCTCGGCGCTGGCCGTCTCCTGCCTGGGGATGCTGATCGCCTTCGAGGCGTTGAACGCGGCGGGCCTGTTGCGTTAGCCGGCGACCACCCCGGCCAGGAGATCGCGCCCGGCCCGCTCCGCCGCCAGGAGTGCGGCGGCCTGCGGCAACAGGGACGCCAGGGTGCCTGCGGGATCGCTTCCGGCGGCGGGGGCTGCCGCCCGGCAGGCCGCCGCAAACGCGCTCCAGGCCTGGCCCAGCGCCTGGTAATGCGCGCCCGCCTGCTCCAGCCCGGTGGCGAGGGCGGGGTCGGCGACCAGCGCGGCGGCTTCGCGCAGCCCGGTGCCGTAGATGTGGCGGAAGAAGCCGCCGAAGCCGGTGCCCGCTTTCTCCACGTAGAGGTAGACGGCGCGCAACGCCTGGGTCACTTCGGCGGGCGCGAAGTGGTCGGGCCAGCGGGCCAGGTCGGCCACGAGCAACTCCAGGCCCGCCAGCCCCTGGCCGCCCACCCCCGCGAACTGCGCGGCATCCACAAACGGGATGCCGTGGCCGTCGAGCAGGCGCACCGTCTCGGCGACCGCCTCGCGAATATGCGCGGCGGGGTCGGCCAGGGCCGCGGGCTGGCGCACCTCATAGTAGCGGTACTCGACAGGCGCGGGGAAGGCGGTTGAGCGCCAGGACGCGTCAAAGGCGGCCTGGGTGATCTCCTGCACGCCTTCGCGGTCGTTGTCGAGCACGAACAACGTGCCCGCCGGGTCGTCGATGCCGATAACCAGCAGGCGGTGGCCGGTGAAGTGGGTGCGCGCGTTCAGATAGGGCAGTTCGCCCACATCGGCCAGGACGAGCGCGGGATGCCCGCCGGCCAGCGTGGCGCGCAGCCAGGCCCAGGCCGCCTCCGCTGAAGGCGGGCGCACTTCCTCGAAGCCGATGCCCAGCCGCGCGGCAAGTTGCGCCTCCAGCGGACCGGTGCGCCCCAGCAGGTAGATGGGCGGGTCGGCGCCCGGTCGCCGCCAGTAGAGAAAGTCCAGCCCGCCGGAGAGTGCGAACAGCAACGCTTCGCTGGGCAGGGTAGTGCTGCCGGGCGGGCTGTAATAGGCGACGAGGTC
>CBJNAR010000085.1:0-8762 GCA_966434075.1 uncultured bacterium | reverse complement strand
GGGTCCGCCGTCGTCGGCCTCCGTCACTACCGCGGTGATGTGGTCGGTATAGCGCTTGAGGCCGCGCAGCACGGGGGGCTGGCCGGTGCCGCCGCCGATGGAGACGATGCGCGGCCCTTCCCGCGGCAGCGAATAGCGGATGGGCGCCAGCACCGCCGGACTCGTAACCGGGCGCCCGCGCTGCTGGGCCGCCGCCACGGCGCGCGCCAGCCCGCGATAGCCCAGGACCGCGCCGGCGATCCCGACCCCGGCGACCAGGATCTCCCGCCACGGATGCGGGATGAACTGCAGGGTCGCCCAGTAAAAGAAGGTGGTCCCCGTCTGCCAGATGATAAACATCCGGTAGAGGTTGGCGACCAGCATCGCCAGGCCCAGACCGATAACCGCCAGGCTGAGGATCAGTAAGGCGGCCCAGGGGCGTAACCCCAGTCCCGCCGGGAGCCATGACCCCAGCCCCCCTCTGGGAGGTGGTGTGCCCCGTGCCGGGGCGACCTCGGTCCCGCGCCCATGCAACCGGCCCTGTTGTGCCAACTAGCTACCTCCTTCAACAGCTGCCGTCGCCTCAGACGGCGTTCTATTATACCATAAATACTACACTCACCTCGCCCCTCACAGCGCTACGCGCCAGGCACGGCGGATGCCGACTCAGAAAGCACCTGCGCCGGTATCCCCACTCTAGCAATGCGTTATTACCAGCCGCTTTAAGCGGCGATGGTCGGGCTTACAGAGCGCCAACCGGGCCTCCACGCCTGATTGACAAGCATGCGGTTTGACTATATTCTAAAGAAAGTAGTATCGGCAAGCGCACGAATTCACACCATGGGGGTGGGCATGGCAGACGCAAGCGACCAGGGCGACCTGGCGCACGGGATCGACCTGGCGCGCCAGGGTCGCAAAGAGGCGGCCTATGCCAGTTTACGCCGGGCCTTATTTAGCGACGGCGACTCGGCGCTGTTACGCAGTTGGTTGGCAGCGGTAGCGCCGACACCCGGCGAGTCGATCCAGCATTTGGAGCGCGCCCTGGAACTCGAACCGGGCAATAGCCAGGTCCAGGCGAGCCTCGATGCGGCGCGGCGCCAGGTGGGGGCGGAGAGCGCCCCGCCGGCGAGTCCGCGGATCGTGCCGCCGGCCTTTCCCAGCGAACCCGTTTTGCCGCCGCCCGCGGCCGCGGCGCCCGGCGCGGAACTCGGCGCCGACCCGGTGGCCCCGCCCGCACCGCCCCCCGTTGAGCCCGTGCGCCCGCACTCCGTCGGCGAGGTCATGGGCACCGCAGGCATCAGCGTGCGCCGCCCGATGCTGGGCGGCGCCGAGCCGGCCGCCGAGGGGGCCGCCCGGCCCTGGGTGCCGGCGGACAGCGGCGCGGCCACCTCGCGCCCCCGGCGGCCACCGCCCGATCGGCCCGCCCGCAACCGGATGTTGCCGGTTCTGCTGGGCCTGATTGTCGTGCTGCTGCTGATCGGCGTCGTGAGCTTTATGTCCCTGAACACCGGAACGCTGGCCGGTGGCGTGCCCGGTACTGTGGCCCTGGCCCAGACCGCCACCGCCACCCCGAACGTCGCCGCGACCGCCGCCACCACCGCCACGGCGGGGGCGATCGCCGTCGCCACCCAGACCGGCGTAGCCCAGGCTACGATTGCGGTGGCAAGTACCGACTACCGCCGCGCGGCCACGCAACTGATGCAGGATATCCGCTCGCAGGATGGCGATATCGGCAACACGATCCACCAGCTCGACTCCGGTGTGCTGGCCCCGCTCGATGCGGCGCCTATGGTCGCGCAATACACCCGCGACCAGGGAGCCTTCGCCATGCGCGCCCGCAACCTCGACTCGCCGGTGGTCTACCGGCAGCACCAGGGACAGGTGATGGACGCGCTCGACACGCGTGGCCAGGCGGTGGAGATTGCCGCCGATTACGTGAGCAAACTGCGCGAACTCGCGGATGCCGGAGAGGCCAGCCGGCAAGCCGACGCGGCCTATGAGGCCGCCGCCGCAGTGTACGCGCAGAACAACAGCCAGGAGAACTTTGTCGCCAGCGTCCGCGCCCGGCAACTGCGCGACGATGCCCGCAACCAGGTCGAGCGCCTGCGCACCTACGTGGACCAGGACCAGCAGAAGTTCCAGGCTCTCTGGGGCCAGTACAACAACCAGATGCCCGACATGCCGACGATGCCGTAGCGGGTAGCCGTCAGCCGTCAGCCGTCGGCCGTTAGCTGTCAGGAGACGGGGGATAATAGGTGTAATTCCGCGTTGTAGGGGCCGGTTTGAAACCGGCCCGGCACTGATTAACGGGAGCCACGCAAGAAAGCGCCCCGCGCTGCCTCTAATTGGTAGCATGGGGCGCTTTCTTTAACGGGCGTCGTCTCCCGTCTCCTGACGGCTGACCGCTAACGGCTAATAGCTACTTCACAAACTCGTTCGTGTACAACGTCGTCGGGTCCACGGCCTTGTTGCTCAGGCCGATTTCGCGCAGGAACGCCTCGGTGGTCTGCCAGGTGGCCGGGTCGCTGCTGCCGGGGGTGCGCCCGGCGGGCGGCGTCATGAAGGGCAGCGTGGCGGTGAGCACGGCGCGCTGCAACGCCACCGCGTCGCCGGTGATCTCCGGCGTGCGCTTCATGCTGCTGGCGAACGCGGCATCGGGGTCGGCCAGGGTATCGGCGGTGCCTTTCAGGGTAGCGCGGACAAAGGCCCGCACCTGGTCAGGGTTCTCGGTGATTTTCTTCACCCCGGTGGCGACTCCGACCGCGGCCAGGTCCATGTACTGCGAGACTTCGAGCACCTGCACATCCTTGCCCTGGCTCTTGATCTGCACGGGCTCGTTCATCGAGTAGGTCATCGCCACATCCACCTGCTTTTGCAGGAGCGCCGAGACCTGGGTGAAGCCGATGCTCTGCTCCTGGATGTCGCTCTCTTGCAGGTTGCCCACTTTCAGCAGTGCCTTGAGGCCAATATAGGTCGAGCCATACGGGCCGGGGATGCCGACTTTGCGGCCCTTCAGATCGGCGGGCGCCTGTAGCGGCGGGCCTTGCCCGGCAATCGCCGTCGCGGCGATGGGGTAGCGGTAGTACTGGGTCAGGATGTAGCGCACCGGGATGTCCTGCGACACCGCGGGCACCATCTCGTCGCCGCTGACGTTCGCGTAGTCGATGTCGCCCGCCGCCACCACCTTCAGCAGGTCGTTCACCTGCCCATACTTGAACTCGACCTGCAAGCCCTCGGCGGCATAGTAGCCCTTATCCTCGGCCACGTAAAACGGCGCAAACTGCACGTTGGGCACATAGCCCATGGCGACGACCACCTTCGTCAGCGGCTTCGTGCCGCCGCCGGTCGTCGGCGCGGGCGCGGTCGTGGCCGTGCCGCCGCCGGGCACGGGCGCGGGCGTGGCGGTGGCCGCCGGGGCCGCGGCCTGATCCGCGTTGGTGCCGCACCCGGCCAGCACCAATCCTGCTAATAAAACTCCGGTGCGGAGCCATGCGAAATGCTTCATTCGATGTCCCACCTCATACTTCGATCCCGGTTGGGGGTTGCCCGCGGCTCGTCACCGGCGCTGTGGGCGCCGCCGTGGGTGCGGGTCACTCCCAGTCGATAATCCGCTTTTCCAGCAACGTGATCAGGCCGTAGCCCAGGCTGGCGATGGCGGCCAGGCTCACCAGCGCGGCAAAGACCAGCGGCGTGTCGTAGATCGAGCGGCCATAGGTCAGCAGGTAGCCGAGCCCGGCGTTGGCCGCGATGAACTCGCCCACGACCGCCCCGGTCATGGCGAGCGTGATGCCCAACTTGAGGCCGCCGAGGATGCTGCGCAGCGCCAGCGGCGCCTCTACATAGCGCAGCGTCTGCCACGGCCCGGCGCCCATGCTGTGCGCCGCTTCGATCAGCAGGCGGTCCACGGATCGCAGGCCGATGATCGTGTTGACCAGGATGGGGAAGAAGACGATCACCGCGCAGGTGAGCACTTTGGGCAGCAGATCGAGGCCGAACCAGAGCACCATCAGCGGCGCGATCGCCACGATGGGTACGGCCTGGGTGCCGGCGACATAGGGCGCCAGCAACGCTTCCAGCAGGCGCGACTTGGCGACGGGGTAGCCGAGGGCCAGCCCCAGCACCGCCGCCAGCAGGAAGCCCAGTCCGGCCTCGGTCAGTGTGACGCTGACGTGGTGCCAGAGGATGCCGCGGACGGCGAGATCCCAGAGCCGCGCGGCCACCACGCCCGGTCCCGGCAGCAGGGTCGGCGGGTTGGGCGCCACCATCGCCAGGAGTTGCCAGAGCAGCAAGCCCGCCCCCAACGAGGCCAGCGCCGGGCCGAGCCGCCCCACCAGGCGCGGCACCGCGGCCGGTTGTTCGCCGGCTTCCTGCATCGGACTGATCACGCGGGCCGGGGCGGTCCGCTGGGGGTTCTTGGTCTTCGCATCCACGATCATCGCGTTCTCCGAATCCGATCTGGGGCATAAAAACACCCTGGCCGGCGACAGGGACCAGGGTACTGTTGCGGATGGATTCGGATTCGCCAGAGGGATGCGTGGCCCTGCGGCCCTCCTGGGCTGCCCGGCGGAAGCGCATAGCGACGCAGCCAACCGGCGCGGCCACCCGTGGGGGACGCAGCACGAACCCGGCGCGATCTTCTTCCATCCGGACTATACCGTCGGCGACGGCTTTGCACCGTCTCCTACCGCCGAAGCGGCTCGCGGGCTGGCCCTTACGAGCTTACCGCCGATCGGGAATTGCACCCTGCCCTGAAGATCTGCATGCCTGTTACGGCTCATACTCAGTATACGCAGCCTTGCCGGATGTGTCAAGACGGCATCGGGCCATAATCTCACCGCGAAGGCGCGAAGGACGCGAAGGTTCTTGATATTAGTCGCGTTCTTCGCGTTCTTCGCGCCTTCGCGGTGCATTTATGGTCCGGCTAGGGTGCATAGCCGAGGCGGGCTTCGAGGCCGGCTTTCACGGCGGGCCATTCCTCGGCGAGGATGCTGAACATGACCGTGTCGCGGATGTAGCCGTCCTGCAAGATCAGGTGCTTGCGCAGCACGCCTTCGCGCTGCGCGCCCAGCTTGGCGATGGCCGCCTGGCTGTGCCGGTTGCGCCCGTCGGTTTTGAGTTGCACCCGCACGGCGCCCAACTCCTCGAAGGCATGGCGCAGGAGCAGGTACTTGCTCTCCGGGTTGACGCGGGTGCCCTGATACGGGCGGGCGATCCAGGTCGAGCCGATTTCCAGCCCGCGATGCGCCGGGCGGATATCCATATAACAGGTGACGCCGACAGGCTGCCCGGTCTCCTGTCGCACCATGGCGAACGGCTGGTAGTCGGGCGCCCGCAAGAGGCCGGTGAGATAGGTCTCGAACGCCGGCAACGTGTCGTCGACCGGGTGGGGGATATAGGCGAAGATGGCCGGATCGGCGGCCCGCCAGAGGGCGGGCGCGTGGTCCAGCGTGAGCGGCTCCAGGCGGATCTCGCGCCCCTGGAGCGTGACGGGTGCTACCTGCATATGCTTGAAACCTCCCTGGGCCATTATACGCGGGCGCTGTAAGATCCGCAGGCCGCCGGGCGGTTCAAGCCGCTCGCTACCGCTACGAAGGCCGCCTGCGCGGCCTACCTTGGGGTGATCCAGCCCGCGGAGGCGGGCTTTGTTGCGCTAGCCGGTGGCTTGAGCCACCGGGCCGGGGCCGCCTGTGGTATACTGGGGATACAGCGCAGTGTTGCCCTGCCGTGCCGCTCCCTGGGCGCGGCAGCATGAACCCGTTCAAAGGAGAACGTGCCCCGTGAAACTTGCCTCCCGCATCAGCAATCTCCCGCCCTACGTATTCGCCTCCATGGGTAAGCGCATCGCCGAGCGCCGCGCCCGCGGCGACCAGGTGATCAACTTCGGCATGGGCGACCCCGATGTGCCGATGCCGGAGAACCTGGTGGCCGCCGTCTGCGACGCGGCCCACGACGCGCGGGCGCATCGCTACCCTAATTACTTCGGCCTGCCGGAGCTCCGGCAGGCAATGAGCGTCTGGTATTGCCGCCGCTTCGGCGTCGATCTCAACCCCGACACCGAGGTCTTGCCGCTGATCGGCTCGAAGGAGGGCATCGCGCACGCCGCGCTGGCCTTCTGCGATCCCGGCGACCACGCCCTGGTGCCCAATCCCGGCTACCCGGTCTACCGCTACGGCACGCTGCTCGCCAACGGCGTCGTCACCGAGATGCCGCTGCTGGCGGAGAACGGCTTCCTGCCCGACCTGGACCTGCTGGAGCGCACGCTGCCCGACCGCGCCCGCGTCATGTGGCTGAACTACCCGAACAACCCCACCGGCGCCGTGGCCGGGCTGGACTTCTTCGAGCGCGCGGTCGCCTTCGCCCGGCGGCATGACCTGATTATCGCCCACGACAACCCGTATTCCGAGATCACCTACGATGACTACCGGGCGCCCTCGATCTTGCAGGTGCCGGGCGCCCGCGAGGTGGCCGTCGAGTTCCACTCGCTGAGCAAGACCTACAGCATGGCCGGCCTGCGCATCGGCATGGTCGTGGGTAACGCGCAGGTGGTGGAGGCGGTGGGCCGCATCAAGAGCAACGTCGATTCCGGCGTGCCCGGCATCGCCCAGGAGGCAGCCATCACCGCGCTGACCGAAGACCAGCGCTGGATCGCGGAACGCAACAAGATCTACGAGCGCCGCCGGGATCGCCTGGTGCCCGCCCTCAACGCCGCCGGCATCGTCGCGCCCATGCCGAAGGCCAGCCTCTACATCTGGGCCCGGACGCCCGGCGGCCTGAGTTCCGCGGCCTTCGCCGACCGGCTGTTCGACGAGGCGGCCATCGTGGTCACGGCGGGGCCGAGCTTCGGCAGTTGCGGGCAGGGCTACGTCCGCATGTCGCTGACGGTGCCCGACGCCGAGGTCGAGGAGGCGGTGGCCCGGCTGCAGAAGCTGCAATTCTAGCCGGGCGCGAAGTCCCTACCGCAGGTCTAGCCGCATCCGCCTCCAGGCGGATCACTCGCGGTGCCCTGGATGGTATAATAAGGTAGAGCGAGGAGCAACCATTCCGACCTGTTTCCGGGAGGATCGCTGATTCTGGTGCTGATTTAAATTGCTGGAGCCTGGCAACCGGGCTTGTCCCCTGATCCTGATCGGCACTGCCGTCGATGCACCGCGCATCCGGCACGGGCCGTGTGGCGGCCATATGCGCCGCCGGGGCAGGGGGGCCGGTGGTCAGGCTTTTGCTTTCCCTGTTGCAGGGACGCGCTCCTCGTCACTTTACATAAGCTAATCATTCGCCGCGATACCTCGGCGCCCGGCGCCGGGAACCGCGGAAGGATAGGAAACGCATGTCAGATCAACCGCGCAATCTCGTGTTCGAACAACGCACAGCCAACGGCCTGCACCCGGTGCGCCAGGCGCCGGAGCGCGCGCTCATGGTGGGCGTCGAAGCGGGGCGGCCCGTCTGGTCGCTCGACGACTCGCTGGCCGAACTGGCGCAACTGGCCTCGACGGCGGGCGTGGACGTGATCGGCGAAGTCACCCAGAAACTCGACACGCCCAATCCGGCCACGCTGGTCGGCAAGGGCAAGCTGGAGGAGATCCGCAAGCTCAAGGAGACCGAGGGCTACGACCTGCTGCTCTTTGACGAGGAGCTGTCGCCGCGCCAGCAGCGCAACATCGAAGACGCGCTCAACGTCAAGACGCTCGACCGCACGGGCCTCATCCTCGACATCTTCGCCCGCCACGCCCGCACGCGCGAGGGTCGCTTGCAGGTCGAACTGGCGCAGTTGGAGTACCGGCTGCCCCGGCTGACCCGGCTCTGGACGCACCTGTCGCGCCAGACCGGCGGCACCGGCGGCGCGGGTGTGGGCCTGCGTGGCCCCGGCGAGACCCAGTTGGAGGTGGACCGCCGCCGCGCCCGCGAGCGCATCGCCCGCCTCAAGGACGAACTCAAGCAGGTCCACGAGCAGCGCGAACTCTACCGGCAGAAGCGCCGCCAGGCGGGCACGCCGGTGGTCGCCCTGGTCGGCTACACCAACGCCGGCAAATCGACCCTGCTCAACGCGCTGTCGGATGCCGGGGTGCTGGCCGCCGACGTGCTGTTCGCCACGCTCGACCCGACCACGCGCCAGGTCGTGCTGCCCGATGGGCGCGAGATCCTGCTGACCGACACGGTGGGCTTTATCCAGCGCCTGCCGACGACCCTGGTGGCGGCCTTCCGCGCCACGCTGGAGGAGATCGCCGAGGCCGACCTGCTGGTCCACGTGCTCGACATCACCCACCCGAACGCCGCCGAGCAAGCGCACAGGGTCGAAGAAGTGCTGAAAGAGCTGGGGCTGGGCGACAAGCCGCGCATCGTGGCCCTCAATAAGATCGATAAGCTGATCGGCCACGAGCGCGAGAACGGCAACGGCGCGACGCCTGCCGGGGCCGATAACATCGGCGACCGGCTGATCGAGGAGATGGGCATCCCCGCCGACTATGTGCCGGTATCGGCGCAGGCGGGCATCGGCCTCGACCGGCTCCTGACGCGCATCGAAGACGAGCTGAACCACAATCTGCTGACGGTGACGGTCCGTATACCCTATAGCCAGGGCGACTTGGTGGCGCAGTTCCATCGCAAGGGCACGGTGCTAGCCGAGAGCTACGAGGAAACCGGCACGCTCATCGAAGGCCGCCTGCCCCGGCGCCTGCAACCGCTGTTCGCCGACTATATCGTTTAGGACCGCACCCGGCCCTCGCCAAGAGGGTCGGGGCTAACTGTCTAGCATCGTTATGGATAACGCACATCGCCCGCGGCTGCTG
>CBJNAR010000084.1:0-8836 GCA_966434075.1 uncultured bacterium | reverse complement strand
CGGGCGCGGGACAGGTTCGGGTGGCCGGTGGCGGCCAGCACGTAGAGCGCGTAGGCGCGGGTGTCGAGGCGCAGGTTGGAGTCGCGGGCGTCGCCCGGCTCGGCGTTGAGCCAGCCGTCCAGGTAGTTGGCGCCGTTGTCGAGCACGGCCTGGCTCACGTCGTAGCCCGCAGCCTGGGCGGCGGCCAGCCCTTCCAGCGCATACGCCGTCAGGTAGGGGTCGCTGGCCGACTCGGCGTACCAGCCCCAGCCGCCGTCGTAGTGCTGGCCGCGATAGAGCGCCGCCACCGCCCGGTTGACCAGACCCGGCACCTCGGCGCTGTACGGGGTGGTGCGGTTGGCCGTTGCGTAGGCTTTGCTGAGCCGCAGCAGCGGCAGGAAGCGGCTGACGATCTGCTCGGTGCTGTCGAAGGTTTCATCCTTGACATAATCCACAGCCAGCGCCGCCCCCGCTGCCAGCGACGGGGCCACTTGCAGGGTCAGTTCGCCCTGGCTCGGATCGACGCCGTGCGGCAGGAAGACGTTCTCGGTGGCCGTGCCGTTCTTCTCGACCTCGCCGCTGGTGGCCACGTCCTCGGTGGTGAGCAGCGGCTTGACCGGCAGTTGGATCTGCAGCGAGTCGCCGCTCACCGCCTGCCCGTTGCAGGTGCCGCCGCCCACGCTGAAGCTAAGCGTGGCGGTGGGGCTTTGCCCGGCGGTGATCTGCCAGGAGACCAGCTTCTCGCCGTCCAGCCGGACGCGCTGGGTGGCGGCGGGGCCGTCCTTGGCAAAATCGGCGCCGGCCAGGGTCAGGCTCACGTCGGCGTCGAAGGGGCAGCCGCTGCGGTTCTCGATGATCACGGCGGGCGACACGCGGTCGCCGCTCATCAGGAAGCGGGGCACGCGCGGGCGCACCAACAGCGGCTTGGTGGAGACGACCTCATTGGTCGCCTGGCCCACTTGCGTGTCGCGGGTCACGGCCAGCGCGGTGAGCCGCCAGGTGGTCAGGTTGTCGGGCAAGGGGATGCTGACGACGGCCTGACCGCTGGCGTCGGTCGTCACCTGGGCTTTCCAGTAGGCGGTGTCGCTGAACTGGCTGCGCACGAAGTTGCCGGCGCCGCCGCCCCCGCCGCCTTTGCCGCCCGTGGTGCGCGCGGTAGCCACCTGGTCGCCGAGCACCAGCAGGCTACTGGCCGTGCTGAAGTCGAGCGGGCGCACGCCGTAGAAGCTGTCCATCAGGGCGGGCGTCTGGTCGCCGGCCAGTGAGAAGATCGCTTTGTCCACCAGGGCCAGCGAGAGTTCGGCGGCGGCAGGGCGGCCCGCCGCGTCGTGGACGGCCACGGTGTAGGTGATCGTGTCGCGCGGGTGGGCCTCGGTGCTGCTCGGCGTGATGGTCACGGCGAGTTGCTTGGAAGCTGGGGAGACGGGCAGGGCCAGGTAGCCCTGCCGGAAGTCGGGCATAGGGCCCGCTCCGCCCGCCGGGGCGACCATGCTCAGGCCCAGGTAGACGTTGGGTAGGTAGCCGTCGGTGATCGGCACGTCGATCACCGGGGCCGGGCCGCGCAGATCGACAATCTGCCGGCTCAGGATGTGGCCGCGCTCGATGGTCAGCAGGCCCGTGGCCTGGGTGAACGGCGACGTGACCAGGATGTGTGCCGTGTCGCCGGGCGCGTAGCTGCTCTTGTCGGCCACCAGGGTGACGACGTTGTTGTTCTTCTGCTGCCACGGCACCGGCGCCGCGCCCGGCGCGGAGTCGGTCGCGTAGCCGTAGGTGGCACTGGTGATGGTGTTACCCGCGGCGTCGCGGCTTTGCGCGGCGATGCGGTACTGGCCCGCGTCCTGTGGCGTGAAGCTGACCTGGGTGTGGCCCTGCGCGTCGGTGGTCACCTGCTGCTGTCCGAGCAGCGTGTCCTTCGGCTTCCAGGTGGGGCGGTCGAGACCGGTCTCGTCTTTTTCGGTGGTCTGCTCCCAGACGCGGCGGTAGAACTGGACGGTGACGGCCGTCTGACCCTTGCGCTCGCCGGCGGTGGTCACCGTCTGCACGTCGATAGTCATCGGCCGGCCCGCCGCATCGAGATAGCTCGTCGGGCGGAGGCCGATGTAGTACTGGCCCTTGTGGACGATCACCTGGGTGTTGCTGCTGATCGCCTGGTTGGCGCTGTCCTGCACCGACGCTTCGATGGTCTGCACCTGGCTGAGCGGGTCGTTGCCGATGTCGGCGGGCAGGGTGATCTGGACTTTGCCCGCGGCGTCGCTGGTGGCCTGGCTCTCGCTGCGCTTTTCGCCGTGGAAGCTGTCGCGGCGGTCGGCGAGCGGCTGCGGGTCCTGGAAGTCGTACCAGCCGCCGCCGTTCGGGTCGGTCCAGGTGAAGTAGTAGTCCTCGGTCAGCACGCGCGTGGTGACTTTGGCTCCCGCGACCGGGCCGCCGAAGAAGTAGTCGGCGCTCGCCGTGGCGTTGATCTGCTCGCCGTTGATGTAGCTCGGCTTGTCGGTGGTCACACCGACGAGGTACTCAGGCTTACGATACTCCTGTACCTCCAGCGTGACGCCCGACCCGCCATAGCGCACGTCGCACTTGCAGTTCAGGTAGTAGGTGCCCAGCGGCGCGTAGTCGGGCAAGGTATATTGCCCGGCGAAGCTGCCGAACGGCGACAGCGCCAGGGTCTCACTGTAGATGACCCGTCCGTTGATGTCGCTCAATGTGACGGGCACCGGCCCGCCGGGCACGCTGTAGCGGCCGTCGTCGTCGTCGCGCAGGATGCCCTTGAAGAAGACGGTCTGGCCGGGCCGGTAGATGGCCCGGTCGGTGTAGATCGCCATGCCGTTGATGTACTTGCGGTCCTTGATGCTCAGGTCGAAGTTCCAGGGGCCGATGTTCTCGTTCCACCAGGAGGCCACCACAGCGGAGTCGCCGCCGCCGTCGAGCAGGGCGAGGGGCTGGCCTTTGTACTTGCTCCAGTCGCCGCGCACCTGGGCCATGCCGTCGGCGCCGGTAGTGGCGCTGCCCGCCGCTTCGCCCCCGGCCAGTACGCGGATACTGCGCCCGGCCAGCGGCTTGCCCGTGCCCATATCGACGGCCCAGACCAGGATCTCGTTCTGCGATTGCTTCATGATCAGCCCGGCGTTGCCCACGATCAGGGCCGTGCCCGCGATGGTGCCGGGGCTGTTGGTCGTCTCCGGCGTGGATACGCGCAGATAATAGAAGCCCGGCGGCAGGCGGTCGCTCGCGCCGTCCAGGCCCACTACCGGGTTCAGCGTCAGGCGCTGGTCGAGCTGGTAAGTGACGGGCAGGTCCCAGGTGCGGGCTACGCCGGTGCGCGGCTGATATTGCACGCGGCGGTCGGGCGGCAGGCTCATGTAGGAGGCCAGTTCGTCGCCGCTCAGCTTCCAGAGACGCAGGCGCAGGAAGCCGTCCACGTTGACGCCGCTGAGATAGACGCGCGTGGGCAACCCGGCATAGTAGCTGACGATGCCGTCGTTGCTCAGCGCCTCGGCGCCCGGCTTGAGGCGGGCGGTGCGGAAGTGCCAGGTGCGCTCGGGCACCGGGCGCCCGTCGCGGCCCAGGTAGCGGCCCCCGGCGCCCACCGTCACTGTGTAGCTGGTCGAGGGCGCCAGCGGGGCGAAGATGTTGAGCGTGGCGTCCTGGTCATACGAATAGACGTTGAGGCCCTTGACAGGCGGATCGATGCGCACCCCGGCCAGCAGTTCCTCGTTCGTGTTGCTGACCGGCGCGCTGTAGCGCACGACGATCTCGTTGGTCGCCTCCACGTTCCCGGCGCCGTCCGCCGGGGTGGTGCCGGTGACTTGCGGGCGCGGGCTGGTCTGGAAGCTCCAGGTGTAGGGCGCGGCCTGGGCCAGGTCGCCCGCGCCGGGCTTCACGCCGTCGAGCGTGGCCTGGATCTGCGTGTCCTCGGGCAGGGGTGCGCTGACGGTGTAGGTGAAGACGGTGCTGTCGGGCGCCCAGGCGAAGCGCCCGGCGGCGGGCGGCGCGAGATGGAAGGCGGCTTCCGCCGACGCCCGGTCCACCGGCCCGTTGAAGGTGACGACGATGGGGTCGCTGGTGCCGGCGAACTCGGTGCCGGCTTCGGGGCGCGTGGCGACGACGGCGGGCCGCAGCGTGGTGAAGGTGAAGCTGTAGTCCTGGTCGAGCGGGCTGCCGGTGTAGTCGGCCAGCGCTTTATCGACAGTCACGCTGTAGCGGGTGGCGGGGCGCAGGGCCGCGCCGCGGTAGGCGAGCGTGGTGCTGCCCAGCCATTGCCAGCGCCCGCCCGCGTCAGGCGTGATATGCACCTGGGCGCCGGGGTCGGGCCGGCTGTCGAGCGCGGCCAGGGCCGCCATCGGCTGGCTGAACTGCAACGTGACCAGCGTATCGGTCGGCACGCTCTCGGCCCCGGCGGGCGGCACGCTGCGATAGAGTGAGGGCAGCCCCGCCGTCTTGAACTGCGCGCTGACCGGCGCGGCCAGGGGGCGGAAGAGGGGGCTGCTGGCCCCGGCATCGACCGACACGGTGTAGGTCAACCCGCGCCGGTAGCCGGGCTGCGGGCGAAAGATCAGCGTGTTGTTTTCCCAGGTCACGGCGCCTTCCGTGGGCGGGTCGATCCGCAGGTGGGCGCGCACGCTGTCCTGGTTCATCGGCATGTTGAAGGCGATAGCGATCGGCGTGTCCCCGGCCACGTCGCGGCTGCCGGGGTACGGCGCGATGCCGAGCACCTGGGGCGTCTCGGTGCTCCACCCGGCGCTTGCAGCCCCGGCCACGACCCCGGCGCCGGCGAGGATGACCGCGGCGACGCCCAATAACAGGGCCCAAAATACTCGATTCCCTTTGCGCCGCCGCGCGGCAGGCGGGGCCGTCCGCCCCGCGTCGTGTGGTGCGCCTGCTGGCTGGTCTGCGCTGTTCATCGCAGGTCTCCTGTTTAATTCAGTATGGATGCGCGGTACTGCCGGCAAGATCTGGATGGGGGTACTCGCCTGTCACCGGGCGCGGCGAGGTGTTGCCGGCACCCGGTGCCGCCACCTCTATATGTGAGACGTACGGATGAGGTTACGGGTTCCTGGCGGCCGGCACAAAATCGCCGGGTGGATGGGTCAGTCGTCCGTCACCTAGGCCTGGTTACTTCGCCCGCGGCGGGCGAGCCGCTCAGGGCGTCGGGTAGGTCGGATGGGGCAGGGCGCCGATTTCTGCGAACGGCCAGTAGCAGAACCACGCCTTGCCGACCACGCTGCTGATGGCGATGGGCCCGAAGATATGCGAATCGTCGCTGGCGTTGCGGTTGTCGCCCATCACGAAGATCTCGTCCACGGGGATGGTCGCGGGCTGGCCGGGGTCGGGCCAGTTGTAGTTGGGCACGTCCTCGATATAGGGCTCGTCCAGATGCTGACCGTTGATAAAGACGCCCTCCTTGGCGCGCACCTCCACCGTCTCGCCCGGCAGCCCGATCACGCGCTTGATGAAGTCGCGCGGTTCGGTGGGCGCATGAAAGACGATGATGTCGCCCCGTTGCGGCGGGCCGAAGACATAGGTCTGGCCGGTTTGCGGCACTGTCGCCGCCTCGAAAGGGTTGAGCCGGCTCAACAGTTCGCTGTCGGCGCGAAAATAGGCGGCTTTGTTCACCAGCAGGCTCTGGGTATCGTGCAGCGTCGGCAGCATGCTGGTACCTTCGACCATGTAGTTCTGCACCACCAGGCGCACGGCGAGGAACAGCAGCAGCGTCACGACGACGGTTTCCAGGATCTCGCGGACGACAGAGCGGCTGCCGAAACTGACCTCGTGGACCGAGAAACTGTCGTCTTCCAGGGCGGGCACATTGCCCATATCCTGGTGCCAGTAGCTGTCGGATTCGATATCGGGTTTGGTTTCGATTTTCAAAAACGGTACCTTTATGCGGTGGGCGCGCCGCGGCGCTCGCCGGCTATTTGCGCGCCAGATGCTCGGCGATCACCTGCAACAGGACGCGCGGGCTGACCGGCTTGGCGATATAGGCCGAGCACCCGGCGGCGAGCGCGTTCTCGCGGTCCACGGGCATAGCATGGGCGGTGACGGCGATAATGGGCACGTGGCGGGTGGCGGCGTACGAGCGGATGCGGCGGGTGGCTTCGTGTCCGTCGATGAAGGGCAGCGAAATATCCATCAGCACGAGATCGGGCCGCTGCGTGACCGCGCATTGCACCGCGGACAACCCGTCCATACAGGAGAGCACTTCGTAGCCGGCCATCTGCAACACGTCGCGGAAGAGTTCGAGGTTGTCTTCGATATCTTCGACGACGAGGATTCGTGCGTTCATAGTTGCATTATACCCGGTTTCGCCTGCCGGATGAAATCCGGCAGGATGAGGCCGTGCTGCCGCCCGCGCCGGCGGATCGGGGGCATGCGGCGATCTAGCGCGCCGTGACGCGGGCATTATAGCGCAGGCGGGCGGGCGCGGCAAGCACCCCGCGCGGTGCCTCGGGCCGGGCGGGCGGGCGGCAGACACGACGAGGCCGGAGGTGCGCCTTTGCGCCTCCGGCCTGCCGTTCTCCTGTGATGTGGGGACCTGCCTCCTGTGCGAGACCATCCTTCCTGGTTCCGGCGTGCCGCCGGCCCTGTATCTGGCGGGGAGGACCGGGCCGGGCGGGCAGCGTCCTTGCTGCCCTGCCTGCCGGTTGCCTTCGCCCCGGACAAGGGGATCCGGGGGCTACACGCCAGCGGCAGCCGCCGGGGCCGCGACGGGTGCCGTTGCCCGCAGCAGCAGCACGGCGCCGGTGGTGCTCTGGACGACTTTCGAGGCCACACTGCCCATCCAGAGCCGCGCCAGGCCGCTGCGCCCGTGCGTCGCCATCACGATCAGATCGGCCTGTTCGTGGGTTGCCACCTTCAAGATTTCCTCGGCGGGCCGGCCGTGGGCGATCTTCATGCGCACATCCAGCCCCAGGGTCGCCAGTTTTTGCACGTTGTCCACGAGCGTCCGTTCCACGGCACAGGTCGCGCCGTGGTGCTCTTCCATCACCCAGAGCGGCACCACCCCCGCTTCGACCACATCGGGGTCCTCGCCGGGCGGCACCACCGCCACCAGCAGCAGGTGGGCCCGGGTATCCTGGGCCATTGCCTGGGCCAGCCCCAGGGCCTGGTCCGCGAACGCGGAGCCGTCGAGCGGCACCAGGATGGTGTGATAGGCCACGCGCGGCAGCACCCGCGGCGGCGCGACGGGCGAGTGGACCAGCAGCAGCGGCTTCGTTGCCGCGTGTAGCACTTTTTCGGCCACGCTGCCGAAGACCCAGCGCCCGATTCCGCTGCGCCCATGGGTAGCCATGGCGACCATCGCCACCGTCGCATCGTTGCGGCTGTAGTCTATGATTTCGGCGGCCGGGTTGCCTTCGAGGATGTGGGTCGAGACCTCCAACCCGTCGCCGCGCAGGTGCGCGGCGATTTCACGCAGATAGGCGCGAGCCAGTTGGAACTCGTTTTCCGTGCCGCGCGGTTCGGTGACCGCGCTGCCGCCCGGCCAGGCGCGGCGCTCCATGGTGCCGAGGTTGGGCACCACCCGCAGCAGGGCCAGGGCACTGGAGGTGGCCCGCGCCATGGCGATGGCGTGCGGCAGCACCGTTTCGCTCAGCGCTGAACCGTCAAGCGGCACGAGGATCTGGCGTTCCATGGGTCGTTCCTCCTTGTGCTTGCCGGCCCCGTGTGCGGATGGGACCGTCCTCACACTCGATGTGTCTTCATTATGCGTGCACCGGCTCGCGCGTGCCGGAAAGGATTGCCTCCTGTTCGGTGGAGGTTTCTTCACCAACGCGGACTTTCGATTCCACCGCGCGGACCAGCAGCAGCGGGCGGGTGGCGCGCTGGACGACCTTCATCGCCACGCTGCCCAGCCAGAACTTCCCGATGCCGGTGCGCCCGTGGGTCGCCATGACGACCAGGTCGGCCTGTTCCTCGGCGGCGGTACTGAGGATGGCTTCGGCGGGCCAGCCCCGCGCGACGATGCCGTGCGCCCGGATGCCCTCCGCCTGGAGGCAGTGCGCCACGATGTCGATCTCGCGCCGGGCCGCCCGTGCCGTCGCCTCCTGGTCCACGCTAAGCCAGTACGGCACCATGCCGCCCGAGGCGTAAATGATATCTTCGAGGGTCGGCACCACCGTCACCAGCAACAGGCGCGCGTCGCTATGCACGGCCAGGTCGGCGGCCTGGACCAGCGCCTGCTCGGCAAAGCGCGAGCCGTCGAGCGGCACCAGAATCGTCTTGTAGCCGCCGGTGGCGGGGGCCACCGGCACCGGGCGCGGCTCGGCCTGGATACGGACGAGCAGCAGCGGCACGGACGCCCCGTGCAACACCTTTTCGGCCACGCTGCCGAAGACCCAGCGCCCCAGGCCGTTGCGCCCGTGCGTGGCCATGGCGATCATGCTGACGGCGGCTTCGGACCGGGCACGGTTCACGATTTCGGTCGCCGGGTCGCCTTCCAGCACCAGGGTGGTGAATGCGACGCCGCTTGCGTGGAGCTTGCTCGCGGTGGTCTGCAGGTAGGCGTAGGCGATGCGCCGTTCCTCGGCGCTGTCGATCATGGATCCCACGGGCACGCCCGCCGGCCAGATCGTAGCCTCTAGGACACTGCTGGAGGCCACTACCTGCAGGAGCGTGATCGTGCTGTTCGTCGCGCGGGCGGCGGCTACCGCGTGCGGGAGAACCGTTTCGGCCTGCGCCGATCCGTCCAGGGGAACTAAAATCGTCCGCTTCATAGGATGTGCCTCCTTTGCTGTTACATCAGTACGAGAGCGGCCACGCCGCTATATCAGCACCTCGCCGACGGCCCGGCGCGGGGTAGGCGGCCCTTCCGCGCCATAGCCCAGGCGCAGCAGCAGTTGGGGATAGCCCGCGCCGCCCAGCA
>CBJNAR010000083.1:0-8858 GCA_966434075.1 uncultured bacterium | reverse complement strand
AGGATTCGATTCGGCGAATCCTGGACATTCCCAACGGTCGCGGTGTGCCCGATGCGCTCGGGGTCGGGCATCCAGAACAAAGTCCTGGAGGCGATGGCGGCGGGCGTGCCCGTGGTCGCCACGGCCATCGCTAATCGCGGCGTGCAAGGGGTCCCCGACCGGGATCTGCTGGTGACCGACAGCCCCGCGGGTTTTGCCGCCGCCGTCGATCGGGCGCTGGACGATCCGGCGCTGGCCGAGCGATTGCGCCAGGCCGGACGCGGCTTCGTTGAACGGGAGTTTCGCTGGGAGCAACATGGCGCCCGGCTGGCAACCATTTACGCATCCATCCAGGGTGCGCACTAACCTCCATAGGATTCAAGCACGACGTATGCAAACCCCAACTTCTTCCCGGCCCCGGCTCAACGTCGTCCAGATGATCGACGTGACCGGCGGTGGCGGCGCCGAAAAAGTGCTGGTCGATCTGGCGCTGCACCTGGATCGCAGCCGCTATAACGTCACCGTCTGCGCCACGCGCCAGGCGCGCAACTACCAACCCCTGCTCGACGGCGCCGGGGTGCACACGATGGTCCTCCAGCGGAACTCGCGCTGGGAGACTTACAAGATGGCCGAGGTGGTGCGCATGTTGCGGCGCGAGCGCGTCGATGTGCTGCATACTCACCTCTTCGGCTCGAACACCTGGGGCCGGTTGCTGGGCCGGCTGGCCGGGGTGCCGGTGATCATCGCCCACGAGCACTGGTCGTCGCGCGGCCAGAACGAGATCTGGATGGACCGGATGATGTATCGCCTGAGCGATCGCATCCTGGTCACGTCGGAAGCCAGTAAACAGATTGTAATGAGTAGCGAGGGTATCCCCGCCCGCTATCTGAGCGTTGTGTATAATGGTGTGGATATGGCTAAATTCGCCGCCCGCGGCGACCGCGCGGATGTGCGCGCGGAACTGGGGGTCGCCCCGGAGGCCGTGCTGATCGGCGCGGTGGGGCGCCTCACGGCGGATAAGGGCGGCCAGGATGTGCTGATCCGCGCCGTGGGCCGCGTGCGCGACACCTGCCCGCAGGTGCGCCTGATGATGGTCGGCGACGGCCCCCTGCGGCCCGGCCTCGAAGAACTCACCGCCCAGTTGGGCCTGACCGATACCGTCATTTTCACCGGGTTGCGCTCGGATGTACCCCGCCTGCTGAGTGCGCTCGACGTGTTTGTCCTCCCTTCCGAACGCGAGGCGCTGCCCGTCGCCGTGCTGGAAGCGATGGCGGCGGGGCTACCCGTGGTAGCCACGCGGGTGGGCGGCATCCCGGAAGTGGTGGAAGACGGCGCGACCGGCTTCCTGGTTCCGCCCGGCGATGTCGCCGCGATGCATCGTATCCTCGAACGCCTGACCGGCGACCCGGCCCTAGCGGCGCGCCTGGGCGCCGCCGGCCAGGCACATGTTCAGGCGCATTTTACCGTCCAACAAATGGTCCGCCAGGTGGAGCGGCTGTATGACCAACTGGCTCAACGCAAAATCCGCGCGCAGCGTGGGCGCCTGCGCGCCTCGGAGGGTTTATAATTATGGAAGCACGTGCGTATTTCAACCTCATCTGGCGTTACGCCTGGTTGATTCTCTTGATTATGGTCGTGGCCGGCGTGGGCACCGCGGTGGTCGACGCTATGCGCGATCCGACGTACCGGGCCACGGCGCGCGTCGCCGTGCGCCCGGCGGCCTCGCTGAGCGACGAACGCACCATGGTCGACATGGTCGCGCAGATGGGCGCCCGCTTCATCCCCGGCACCTTCGCGCAGACCGTCACGTCCGCCGCGGTCCAGTCGGCGGCCCAAAAAGCGGCCGGCCTCTCGGCGGATGCGGCCAAGGACTATCCTATTGACGCCAATGTGCTGCCGGACACCGCGGTGGTCGAGATCGCCATGACCGGGAAGGACCCGGCCCTGCTGGCGAAGTATCTGAACGCGACCGTGGCCGCCACGATCCAGAACAGCAAAGACCTGTTCCGGGTGGTGGACCTGGTGCCGCTGGAGACAGTCCAGCCGCCGCAGAATAAGATCTCCCCGGTGCCCTCGCGCGACATCCCGCTGGCCGTCGGCCTCGGGCTGGCGGCGGGTATCCTGCTCGCGCTGGCGCTGGGCTACCTGCGGGCCCCGGCCCCCGTGGCGGTAGCCCGGCCGGTCGACAACGCCCACCCCGTGCTGACCGCGGATCGGAGGTAAGGCGGTGGTTGCCACGACCGAACCCGGTCCGGCGCCCGCCGCGGCGCCCCCGGCCCTGACCTGGGGCGTGGCGGCGCTGGGCGCCGTTGTGGGCGCCAGCCTGGCGCTGGCGGTGGGCCTGGGCGTGTCGCAAGCCTTCCTGGTCGCCGGGGTGCTGGCGCCGTTCCTGTTCCTGATCACCATCGCCCGGCCCCACTGGATCATGCCGATCTATGCGGTGCTGATCTACGCCGACCTGCTCAGCGTGCTGACCCACTACCAGGGGCTGCCGCCGCTGGCCCGCTTCGTGGGCGCCGCCCTGCTGGCGGCAGTGCTCGGCTACCGGCTGGTGATCCACCGGCAGGGGCTGGTGGCCGACGAAGTGACGTGGTGGATGCTGCTCTATGGGCTGATGGTCAGCGTCGGCCTGTTGTACGCGCGCGACTCCGACCCGGTGATGACCAATATCATCGAGTTTGCCCGTAACTTCATCACCTACCTGATTATCGTCAACACGGCCACGACGCGCACGCGCCTACGCCGTATCCTCTGGGCGCTGCTCGCCGCGGGCACCATTCTGTCGCTGCTCACGATCTACCAGTCGCTGACGGGCAACTGGGCCAACGAATTCGGCGGCCTGGCGCAATCGCGGGCGACGGAGATTGTGAACGGGCAGGCGGCCCCGCGCCCCGGTGGCACAATCAACGATGCGAACTACTACGGGTTGAGCCTGATCGTCCTGGTGCCGCTGGCGCTCTACCTGGTGTTCGAGGGCAAGCGCTTGCTGGTGCGCCTGGTGGGCGGGGCCAGCGCCCTGGCGCTCATCGCCGCCATTGTCTTCACCTACTCGCGCGGCGACGCGCTCGCGCTGGCGATCTTGTTGGGCGCGGTGGCGCTCTACAAGCGCCTGAACCCGCTCTATCTACTGGGCATCGCCGTGGCGCTGCTCATCGCGGTGCCCATTTTGCCGCCGAACTACGTGGCCCGGCTCAGTACCGTGCTGCAAACCGCCGAGGGCAACCAGCAAACGCTGTACAACGAAACGTCCATTCGCGGGCGGGCGGGCGCCGTGCAATCGGCCATCGCCATATTCCTGGACCACCCGCTGGTCGGTGTGGGCCGCGAGAACTATGTGCTGTACGAACTGGAATATATCTCCGGCACGAGCCTGGCGCTGGACGCGAAGGGCATCCCGCCGCACGACCTCTACCTGGAGGTGCTGGCCGAGCATGGCCTGATGGGCCTGTTCGTCGTCGGCGGCCTCTTTGTGATGCTCTGGCGCGCGGTGCTCGAAGCCCACCGGCGCTTCCGCGCGGTGGGCAACCATCCCGACGCGGAACTGGCGGCCTGGCTGGGGCTCGGGTTGTTCGGCTACATGGCCGGCAGCCTGTTCCTGCACGGGTCATACTTCTATCTGTTCTGGTTGCAGATGGCCGCGATTGTGGCGCTGCGCCAGTTGTCCCGCACGGCGCCCGCGGATGGGCGTGACGACGGAAAGGAGCACACGCATGGCGGCTTCGAAGGTGACGGTGCTGGCGTATCACCGGATCGCCATTTCCGGCCACCCCGCCGACTTATCCCCCGCACTCATTACATCGAACCCGGCAGCTTTTGAGGCCCAGATGCGCTTTGTGGCCGCGCGCTACAACGTGATCTCGTCGTGGGACCTGGTGCGCGCGTTGCGGGACGGCAAAGCCCTGCCGCCCCGCGCCCTGATCATCACCTTCGACGACGGCTATCGCTGCTTTAAGGACACCGCGCTGCCGATCTTGCGCCGGCTTAACCTACCGGCCACGCTCTTCGTGCCCACGGGGTTCCCCGGCGTGCCCGGCCGGCTCTTCTGGTGGGACGCCATTCACCGTGCGCTGGCGCGCACGCGGGAGCCGCAGATCGAGGTGCCCGGCCTGGGCGTGCTGCCCCTGACCACCCCGGTGGAGCGCCGCGCCGCGTATGATCGGCTCGTGCCGCTGGTCGAGCGGACGCCCGAAGCCGCGGCGGGCCGCCTGGTGGAGAGCGTGGTCGCGCAATGCAAGGTCGAGCCGAACACCGTTCCGCATATGCTGGACTGGGACGAGTTGGCCGCGGTGGCCGAGCAGGGAGTGGACATCGGCCCGCATACGCGCGAACACATCGTGCTGGCGCAGGCGAGTCCCGAGCGCGTGGCCGCCGAGGTGGAGGGGTCGTGGGCCGACCTGCGGGCGCGGATCCCGCGGGCGCTGCCGATCTTCTGCTATCCCACCGGGAAACCGCACGCGATTAACTGCGTGGCTGCGAACGCCGTGCGCCAGGCCGGGCTGGCCGGCGCCTACACTATGGTCGCCGGTCTCAACGTGATCGGGCAGACCGACCCCTATCTGCTCTACCGAGTCGGCATGGAGGGCAGCGACTCGGTGCGCACGTTCGCCTTCAAACTCACCCCGGCGGCGCGGGCCTACCGGCGCGTTAAAGGGCTGGTCAGCCCGCGCGCGGCGGCGGAGTTCACCTTCCGCCAGTAACCCCTACGGCGCCCCGGCGTCTGCCGCCCAGGTCTCCAGCCAGCCGGCCGCCGGGCGCGCCCACCAGGCCGCCAGCGCCGCAAGCCAGGTGCTGTTCGTGGTGCCCGCGTGGCGCAGGGCCATGCGCGCCAGCATGGCAGGCAGCAGCGCGGGCAGCAGCGGCGGCGGCAGCCCGGCGGGCTCGCAACCCCGCGCCAGCAGGGCGCTGAAATGCGGGCGCAGCAACTCCGGCTGTACAAACGCGCGGGCCACCGCGGTTTGCGGATCGATCCAGCCGAAGGGCCGCCAGGGATATTCCAGTGCGTAGGTCATGCAGAAGAGCAGCATGTCGAAGCTGGGCAGCGCCGCCGGGGCGAAGTATTCCCAGTCCACCACATAGGCGGCGTCCGGTGCGGGCGGCAGCAGCAGATTCGCCAGCCAGAAATCGCCATGCTCGGCGGTGAGGGCGACGGGGCGGCCCAGGTGGGCGCGCGCCGCGTCCAGGGTGGCGCGCACGTGCGCCGCCGGGAGGTCGAAGCGCGCGGCGCAGGTCTCCAGGGGCGCGGCAATCGCTTCGTCGAGCAGCGCCTGGTCGAAGGGGCGGGTGGGCCCGTGTGTGGCGCGGGCAAAGTGGTCGAGCCAGCCGGCGGCGCGGCGGAAATGATCTGCCACGAGCGGGCGCGGCCAGAGGCTGGTGCGTAGCTGGGCATAGGCGCCGCGCGCCGGCAGGTAGCGTTCGACGCTGACCTGCACGCCGGGCGCGATGGCGAACGGCCCCCAACTGGGCGGGCAACTCGCGTCGAGCACCGGGTCGCCCGCGGCATGGATCTGGGCCAGGGCCGCGGTCTCGCGCGCCAGCCCGGCGGCTTCCGCACCCTGCGCCCACTTGACCAGGGCAAACGGGTGCCGGGCGCCCGGCTCGATCAGGAACAGGATCCGCTTATCGCGGCTGCGCCCGGTCGGCCCCCCCTGGACGAGGCCCAGCGGCGGGCGCACCGGGTGCCCGGCCACGGCTGTCAGCAGATCGGGGGTCAGGATGCCGCCGAGCAGGGCCTTCACGGGCTACCCCCCGCCCGCCAGACCGGCAGGCAGGGCACACGCTCGGCCGGGGGGCGCACGCGGCGCCGCACCTGGGTGAGCCAGGCGCGCACGCTCAGCGGCGGCTGGAGTTGCCGGGCGATCAGGCGGCGGAAGGCCGGGCGGGCCGGGCGCAAAAACCAGTAGCCGTCCTGGCCGGGTTCGATCAGGTGGGGGTCGGCGGGTTGCAGATCGGGCGCGGCAGCATGGATAATGGGGGCGAGGCCGGCAGGGTGCGGGCCGCAGACAAACAGCACGCCGCCGGGCGCCAGGGCCGCCGCGAGCAGCGCCCACCACCCGGCAGGCGGCACCGGCCCCGCCTGGTAGTCCAGCACGATCACGGGATAGGCCGGGCCGGGCGGCAAGCCCTCCAGGTGCGGTAGCGGCGCCGGGGCCAGGGCGCCGGCCGGGCCACCCGGCCAGTAGCGTAGTGGGGCGGCCGGCGGCGCGCTAATCCAGATCCACCCGCCGGCCGCCCAGAGGGGCAGGGCCGTCGCCCACGGCGGCAGCGCCGGCGCGTCCGGTCGGCTCGCCGGCTCGATATGTGAGAGTGGCATGTTGGTCGTCAATCGCGAACGAACTCCTTTGCGCCCGCCGCGCCCCCGTCGCCGCGCGATCGGGCGGCTGCTGGCCCTGGCGTTGTTGCTGCCGATCCTCTGGGTGGTGGCGGATCTGCGCGTCGTGCTGGACGGCGCGGAAGCCGACCATGCCGCCCCGGCGGATGTGATCATCGTGCTGGGGTGCCAGGCCTGGACATCCGCCGGGATCAGCCCGTGTATCCGGGCCCGCGCCGATCACGCCGCCGATCTCTACCGGCGCGGCCTGGCCCGGCACATCATCCCCAGCGGCTGGGCGTCGGCGCATGGCCCCAGCGAGGCCAGCGCCCTGATGCTGGTGCTGCTGGCCGGGGGCGTCCCGCGCAGCGCCATCGTGGCCGATGACCAGGCCCAGAACACCATCCAGAATATCCGCAACAGCCAGGCCATCATGGCCGCTCACGGCTGGCACACGGCCATCCTGGTCACGGAACCGTACCACATCAACCGGGCGGCGCTGATCGCCCGCGACGCGGGACTCGCCGCTGTCGCCTCGCCCGCGCTCGCCAGCCCCGACTGGCGCGACCCCTGGTCGCGAGTCTGGCACGTCGAGCGGGATACGTTATCGCTGATGCTGTACCAGGTTAAGCAAGTCCTGGGTATCCACTACTAGCCGGCATCGGGTGCGGGTGCGATGCGCCGGCGCCGGGCCACCATGCCGCGCGCCAGATCGAGCAAGGCGCTGACCGTCGGGCGATCCAGCAACCAGAGCGCGCCCGCATAAACCGCGCCGCCGGTGATGATGGCGACGATGAGCAGCGGGATGCTGGATTCGCGCGGGTCGAGCAGGAACACCAGGCGCACCGCCGCGGCCATGATCGCGCTGGCGGCTAGCGGCGGCCAGATGGCCTGCAGGTTGGCCCGCATGCTGATCTGCACGAAGCGTGACACCGTCCACATATCGATCAGGATCACCACGATGCGCACGGCCACCTGGCTCCAGCCCACGCCCACGATGCCGTAGGTGGTGGCCGCCCACCAGAGCGTGGGCGCCAGCAGCACCAGTTTCAGGAAGCTGAGCCGGTTCAAGATGTCGGGCCGCCCGACGGCTTTGTAGACCACGCCCGGCCAGTGGCTGATCCCGCTTAGCACCATGTAGATCGAGAGCAACTCCATCACCGGGATGGCCGGCTCCCACTTGTCCTGGAAGAGGATATGGATCAGCGACGGGGTGACGGCGAAGAGGCCGAAGCCCAGCGGGGCCAGGATCGCCAGCATGTAGTGCTGCATGGTCAGGTAGGCATGGCGCATGGCCGCCTTGTCTTCCTGGAAGCGCGCCGCCACCGGGAAGGCCACGTTCGACACCGCCTGGGCCAGGTTGCGGATGATCAGCTCCGGGATGCGGAAGGCCAGGGTGTAGAGACCCAGGGCCGCGTCGCCGAGGAAGCGCCCGATGATCAGGTAGTCGATGTCGGCGACCAGCCAGCCGAGTCCGCCCACCATCATGATCTGCGTGCCGTAGTTGACCATGGGCCGCAGCAGCGTGCGATCGAGCAGCCGCGTGGGCCGCCACGACGAGACGGTCCAGAGCAGGATCGTCGCGCAGGCTTCGCCGATCACCTGGCCCCAGACGAGGCTCCAGACCCCGAAGCCGGCCAGCGCCAGCGCCACCTGCAACACGCCCTTGATCAGCGTGCGCCCCACCTCGGGGATCATGCGCCGGCGATAGTCGATGGCCTTTTGCAGCAGCGCATCCTGCGTGCTGCCCAGGCTGGCGAACAACAGGCTAAAGCCCAGCACCTGCACGAGACCGGTGACGGTGGCCGTTTCCTCCGGGCCGTTGGTCTTGAAGAAGACGGTGACGAACGGGGCCAGCAGCCAGTTGCCCACGAACAGGATCACGCCGATGACGGCGCTGAGCACGAAGGCGAGATTGGCGGCGGCCTGGCCGTCGCGCTGACGATAGATGAGCGAGGCGCCGATGCCGAAATCGCGCAGGATGTCGAGGGCGGTGATAACCAGCAACGCCATGCCGACCAGGCCAAACTCGGCGGGCGAGAGAATGCGGGCCAGGATCAGCGTCGCCACAAACAGCAGGCCCTTGCTGACCAGGAAGCCTCCGTAATTCCACACGGCGCCCTGCACCACCTGTTTGCCCAGGCTAGGCGGGCGCGCCGGCGCGGGCACGGCGGGTGGGTGGGAAGCATGAACCGGTTCCGCGCCGGGTTGCGGTGTTTGCTCAGGAAGGACCGCCTCAACGGTCCGGCCCGGATCGATCGCCTGGGGCGGCATCCCAGGCGCTTCGAGCGTCTGCATGGGTCCTACTTTCTCCGAATCGTGAAGAGTGTCCCGGAATGAGGATTGCCATTTGCGATGGCGATCCGCAGGCATGTGCTCACCGGCGGGCAGGCTGGGCTGAGCGGGGGGGATTGGTGCATCGCGTTCGGCGGCAATCGCCGCGCTGATTTGCTCGATGCCGTGGCGGGCCACGGGGTTGTCGGGATTGATCGCCAGCACCGCCGCGAGGCAGAAGAGCGCATCGCGCGGGCGGGGGGCCGTACTGGCACGCCACAACCAGGCCTGCATCGTG
>CBJNAR010000082.1:0-8879 GCA_966434075.1 uncultured bacterium | reverse complement strand
ACGAGGGCAAGTGCCAGCCCAATGCCGAGCAACGGCAGCCACTGGGCCAGGGGGCCCGCCGACATAAGCGGCCAGGCCCACCCGCGTGGGTTCATGGCCCAGCCGCGCAAGCCCTGGATTTCATCCCACCAATGCTCCGCTACCAGCCCCTGGCCTAGCGGGGGCGGTTCGTAGCGTAAACCGGCCGGTGGCGGGAGGTCGAGCCAGATGAGCGCCGCGTACGAGACCAGCGCGAGAGAGGCGGCTGCAGCCACGACCTGTCCCTTCACAACGCGCTCCTTTCCTTTCATCGGCCGCGTACAGTGCAATCGGCGGGCTTAATCAGTGGAGCTTATAGATTTCCATCAGCGGAATACCCTGGTACGATAACCGGTACACCGGCTGCCGTGTGGCCATCACCTTCCGGATATCATTGCTCAGTCCGCTTTGCCGGTAGGCCACAACAACAAAATCCGCTGCCGTGACAGGTAGCGAATAGCCCTGCGTGCCGGGGACGATGCCCTCGGCTCCTACACGCGAGGCCACTCGCAGGTCGCTACGCAATCGGCCGTCTGCTTGATAATAGAGCATGACATCATGAGCTTCCGCCCAAACGATGGCGTGTGGCCCGGCATTCGTGTTCAAGTAAGACAGTGCATCACAGTACGTCTCCGACCAGTAGGTCGTCTCGAACCCGAGATTCACGGCGCCCGGCAGCCCGCCCACCAGTTCTGAATAATACGAAAGCAAGTGCGGGTATAAGCCCCACGCGGCCACGACTGGCGGTAGCAGGGTCAGGGCCGCGGCCAGCAGGGCAAGCGGCACAGCGCAGCGAGATGCATGTACGTGTGCGGTTGCCTTACGGATGGACGCAAGCAGGTAATGGAACCCCACCCCGGCCAGCGCGGCAATGTACGGGAAGGAGGCCATCAGCAAACGCTCGTTATCATAAGCGGCACCAGTGTCGACGGCCATCACAAGGATCGGGGTTGCTGCGCTGAAAAGGAACAGCCATCCCGCATGTCGCAGCGGTCGCCCCAGCACGACCGCCAAGGTCCCGGCCAGTGCGAGGACAATCAACGTCAACGGCAGCACCGCCAGGGTTATCACAAAGGGAAAGTGCCACGGCGGCGGCAGATAGTTCCGGCCCAGGTACCACTGTGCGATTTTATAATGATCCACCGTAAGGAACTGCACAAAGGCGACGGCGCGTCCGAGCGTGTCGTAGTAGAGCCAGGGCCAGGATAACCACCAAATAAGCGTTGCCACAACGCCCGCCACACCGAGCCGGATCAGCAAGTAGAGGCGGCGCTTAAAGAGAAGCGTATATACAAGCAAAGTGGGCATGCACATTATCGTGTTGAGCTTGGTGCCCAGCGCCAGGCCAAGTACCAGGCCCAGAAGCACGGTGCCCCTGGTGCCGGACCGGTCCCGCTCCCGCCAAAACACAAACGTCACCGCAAAGATCAGCACGGCGGTCGGCACGTCCAGCGCGGCCAGGTGCGCATGGAAGAAGAAGCGGGGCATGGACAGGAGCGCCCCGGCCGCGAACAGGCCGGCCCCCCGCCCATACTGGTCCGCAATCATGCGGTATAGCAAGGCAACCAGCAAGGCGACCAGCAGGATGTTGCCGAGACGGTGGGCGGGGATATCGCTTAGAAAGTAACGCGCCCCACTCCAGATCAAACCAGACCACACTTTATCGATAGGGGGATGCTCGTGATTGAGCGCCCAGAAGTGATCGATCCCCTGCCTGCTCAGCGCATCGAAGGGGTGGGCGATTAGTTCGCCAAACCACGCGATGTACGATTGCGAGGCCTCGATATAGATCGGTTCGTCCCACGTCAGCCCGATGTCACCGGCAGTGATTGTCAGGAGGACGGCAGTTAGCAGCGCCAGTAATGAGGCAATTAGCGCGTCTTCCTTCCCTGTCCCACCTACAAGTCCGGCATAATGGCGCGCCGGCGCGGACGCGGCCGGAACACCCACGGCCACCGCTGGCGGCGCCGGCCGATCATCCACAGCGCTCATCAACCCGCCCGTGCCGGGCACGGCACCCGCCGGCCAGGCCTTCATCGCGAAAGTGCGGCCGTGGCCTGGTCCGCACCGATCATCCAGACGTCCACCTTGTCGGCACTATACAAGGACTGGCCTTCGTGCGTGCTCTGCAACCAGGCGAGCAGCGCCGCATCCCGTTGGGTATCGAGAAGCACTGCGACGGGGCGGTGGAAGGCCAGCACCCGGGCCAGGGCATCGGATCGCTCTGCACCATTCTTGCCGTCGAAGAGGGCGGCCAGGGTCGCGCGGCGATCGTCAAGGATACGCTTATCGTAGCCTTTAGCCTCGGTCAATGTTTCATCGCTTGTGACTAGCACACCGGGATAGGGCTTCTGCTGCACCGGGGGAACATAAAGCTGGCGCTGGGTAAGGGTGGGGACGTGGAGATCGGCTTTGTCCAGCACGAGCATCGTAGCAACCGGAGTTTGCCGGCGAATCACGTCGTACGCTTGCGCCAACCCTGTCGGAGCATCCAGGCGCAAATCGAAAGCGCTGAGATCCATGGGGGGCCCAGGTTCGGTGTAAGCCATGGTATCGGCTTTCGTATAGATGTCGTAAGCAAAAGGAGCGGCCAGCACCAGCGTGATCAGCGCGATGACTGGTAGGGCCATGCGGCCAAGTCGCACCATCACGCGATCCAAAGCCAGACCAGGGAAGGGGGCCAGGCAGATCGCGGAGGTGAAGATGTATTTGTACTCGTTGTGGTACCAGGGAATATCGAAAGCGGTGTACAGAGCGAAGCCGGCCAACGCACCCGCACCAAGGATGAAGAGCGCGGTGAGTCGGGTCTTCCATAAGCCGCGCAGGACGAAGAGCAGACCGATCAGCAGCGGGCTCGTGACCACGAGGCTTTCGGCGGCCCGGTGCACCATGAACTCCGGGCCGTTGATCACCAGCGTTGCCTCGCCCGTCCGATCCTGCGTTGTCACCCGGAAGACGACGTAACTGAGGGCCAGGGCAATAAGGACCGCACAGGCCAGGCCCCCCATGGCCCGGATACGCTCGCGCCACGGCGTGGTTCGTTCGAAGAGCGGCGCGAGTCCGCGCGCGGCGACAACCGCGCACGCCGGCGGTAAGAGAATCACGTAGATGACGCCCAGCGCGGTCAGTAGCAGGCAGGTGACGATATAGTGATACAGCGTCAACCCCCCCGGCCATCGTTTGATCATGAAGTACAGCACGGCGATAAACAACCCCATCGCGAAGTACATCTGACCAAAGAAAACGATCTTGTCGAGCCACGGCGTGTAGCGGTTATCGCCCCAGATGTTGCCGAGTATGGGGTGCGCGCGCATGAAGGAGACCGGAACCACCTGGCCCAGGATATAACCGACAAAGTTCACACCGAAACACAACCAAACGGCGACCATAGCCCGCGCCACGGACCCGCCGCCCAGCGCCGCGACGATCGCGCCCGCAAACACGAAAATGCACACCAGCCAGACCAGGTTCGACCAGATGTAGTTGCTGGCCGGGGGGCTTTGCACCAGGTAGCTGAGAATGCCCTGGTAGATGTGTCCCGTCCATGGATAGGATAGACTGACCCCCGCGAGTTCGGCATCTTGAGGTAACAACTCGCCGTTGGCGATCGAGTAGACCACGTCGGCCTGTGTCCAGGCCTCCCATGTGTACAGCCTCTTTTGCGCATCCAGCAAGAAAGGCGCGATGCAGATGAGGATCGTCGCGCACACTATTAACCCAGTGAGGATCATCCGGCGGTCCAGCCGCAGCACGGCTTCCCGAGCCCGCCATACGAGATACAGGGCGGGCAGATTCAGGAAGACGAGCAATACAGCGGTCGCTTCAAATGAAAGACCGAGCAACCGGCAGGCATAAAACTGGAGACCGACGGCAAATGGGGCGAGCATTACGCCGGCGAGCAGTTTGGCCCAGAACGGCACGCCGCGCGATGGGATCCCAAAGGTAATCCACGCGCCCGGCAAGAATACAAGCACGGCGTTTCCGATCACGCCGAGCAGCATGACCGGGCCCCTTACAGCCTCTTCCACCGATTACCCCCTGGCGAAGGTTAACTTGGCCGGACCATCGTCGCGCCCTGCTGCCCGGCCCACACCAGCGGGAGGCGGGCTCACCGCTGTTTCAACTTGGGTCTGGCCGCGCGCCCCGCAAGCACGCTATCGACTCCCACTCGGGCGTGCATCGTCGCTTTTAACACGGCCCGCAGAGGCCGGGGAGAGAGAGCGAGGGAACCGGCCTGCCAGGACGCCCGATGACGGAGAGCGAGGCGTCCCTGCGTGGCCGCCTGGATCACGTCGGTCCAATCGTACTTCTCTGCGAGCCGGTTCCAATAGGTCTCGGTTCCCAGACCGTCTTCCCACGGGAAAGCAGCCCAGGCGCGCGCCTCCGCGGCAAGGGGGAACATCCAGAAGGCGTGTAGCACCTCCGCCAGCGCTTCCCGCACGTCGTCCGTAGCGTCGAGCAGGTCGCTGGTCAGCAGCAAATGATCGGTAAAGGCATAGATCGTCGCCCGCACGGTGGGCAGGCCCCAGGCCAGAGCCGGGCGGTTGAACTCGGCTTTTAGTACCGGCTCAACCCGCCCGGCCACCGCGGCGAAATCCACCACGGTGCCGTGGTCGGCGCTGCAAAACATCTCCATGAGAGCAATCACACCCGGCATGAGCCGCACGAAACCCAGGTTCCGGCGCTCATCAAAGAAATAGGCCTCGCGGTAAGCAGCGTAATGATCGGGCGCCCTACTGTCATAAACACCGAAATAGAAGCCGGTGGGCGCTGAGCCACCTTCCGCCGTGACGAGCGCACACATCGCGTTGTGCATGCTGCCGTACCACCCCAAATCCACCATGCCCCAGCGCGCACCGTCCAGCACGCCTTCCTGGCGCAGGTATTTAAGCAGGATCATCCGGTTCTCCGCCGCTCGGCCCCGGATCAAATCGCGCACTATGCCGTCATCCAGTAACCGGCGGAGGGCGGCCTGCTCGTCCCCGCTTATGCGGCGGGCCCAATCCTGGGGATGCAAACCAACCGAGCGCAAGGCCGCGATCACTTCTTCCGGCGCAATCCTGAGTCGCGCTAGCCAGCTTCGTACCGAAAGAAAATCGGTCGTATCCCAGATCCAGAACAGATCCTCCTCGAGCTTATCGCTTAGCGTGGACAAGTTCCAGGCCTGCCGGCTACCATAGAGATAGCGCAGTTCACACTGTAGGCCCAGCCGTGGCGCTAACCGCCGGGCGATCTCCAGCAGCACCTGGCCGTCACGAGATAAGAAATACAACCGTTCCAGGCCCAGCCTGCGCGCCCGCTCGAGTAACCAGAGGACAAACCCGGTCAAAGTTGGGGCGGCGACTCCGGCTGCCACATCACGCAGCATGGCCTCTTTGGCGGTTGCTGCCGGCACGCCCAAGCGGGCCAGCCGCGAGGCACCAGCCATGGCGGAAGTTAGCCCCGCCGTGGCCCATTTATGACCCTCCAGCAATTCTTCATAGCGGTTGAGATTAGCGGCGAGAAGAGGAATCGTGTACAAGCCGGCTTGCTGGGCCGAGCGGATGTCGTGCTCCCGGCTATTCCCGTAATGGGTAACGAGCCGGGGCAGTGCCGATTCGCGCTGCAGCAGCTCGGCAAACAGCTTGCCGGTTACTTTGGACCCGCCACATTCGCAGGAGACATAACAATGGTCACCGCCGGCCCACATCCCGTGCGCTGCCAGTTGCTCCCGGATAAAGGCGGCCGGCAAATACATGTCCGACAAGAACACCACGCGCCGGTTTTGCCGGCGTGCCTGATCGATCCTGTCCCGTGCGCCTGGAACGGGACGGATCAGTTCCGCTTCCAGGCCACACTCGGCTTCCAGCGCGCCGCGCCGCTGGGCAGCCGCTGGTAGGAGCGTAGATTCGAGTTCCTCATAAATGTGGGCGAGGGTGCAGGGGCTCCCCCAGTTCTTGTGCGCGCGGCGTCCGGCGGCGATGGGGGCGCGCGCGAATACCTCAGGGGTACAGTGGATTGCCCCCTGGCCACAGAGTCGCCGGCCCAACAATAGGAACACCGCTTCCGGCGATCCCACGGCGCGTGTGAGCACCGTATCGAAGACGTCGAAGGATGCGATCTCAACCATTGTCCGTCTTGTGCCCGGCCGCTTGTAGCGAACTCGACAACTGAGTGATAGTAGGCTGCTTGAATCGTACCGCGCCCCAGCCTGAAAACCACTCGGCCATGGTACCGTCGGCTCTGAGCGGAGCCAGCGTCTCGAAATACAACACATCCACCACAATATCGAATTCGATCCGCTCCTCCAGATCGTTCCCCTGCCCCGTGGCGATCGCGCAATAGTAGGCGCCCTTAGCTAACCGTAGGTCGTGTAGCACCATGCGAAACTCGGTCACCTCGCCCTGCCGAACTGAATGCACTGCGGGGCCGAACACATTGCCGACAGGCGTGCCGTCCATCTTGAAGATGGTAATGCTGAATCGGAAGCAGTCTACGGCCACATTGCCGCGCACGGTCATGCGTATCGCCAGATCGCTATCAGCCGGTATAAGTGCGGACGGATACTCTTCCAATTCGAGCCTTAAGAACTCGACCTCACGCCGGAGGTCCGGATACTTTCGCGCGGCGTGTGCCAGGTCGTAGACCGTGCTGGACCGGTCCACCGCGGTTGTCAGGTAGTGATCAATGATCTCGGCGCTCGGCCCCATCGCCACAAGGTGGCCCTGGCGCAGCAGCAGGCTGGTCCGCGTAAGCTGCTGGATAGCCGCCAGGTTGTGGCTGACAAAGAGTATGGTGCGCCCTTCACGGGCCACCTCCCCCATCTTGCCGAGACACTTTTTCTGGAAGCTCGCGTCGCCGACTGCCAGAACCTCATCCACCAGGAGGATTTCCGGTTCCAGGTGGGCGGCTACGGCAAAGGCGAGGCGGAGGTACATGCCGCTGGAATAGTGCTTGACCGGTGTGTCGATAAACGGTGCGATCTCGGCAAAATCCACAATCTCGTCGAATTTACGCTTGATCTCGTCGCGGTGCATGCCCAGGATGGCGCCGTTCAGATAAATGTTCTCGCCGCCGCTTAGCTCCGGGTGGAAGCCGGTGCCCACTTCCAGCAGTGACGCGAGCCGCCCGCGCATTTGGACGTAACCCAGGGTCGGTTCCGTGATGCGCGAAAGAATTTTGAGCAGGGTGCTCTTCCCCGCACCGTTCGGGCCGATGATCCCTACGACCTCGCCGCGTTTAATCTCAAAGGAGATATTCTCCAGCGCCCAGATGTGCCGGCCAGCCTTCTCGCCCGGCCCAGGCCCAGCCCCATTGCGCAAGCCCGTCATCGTGCGAAAGGGCGCCGCTATGGCGTTGCTCAGGACATCTCGCAACGCCTTGTACTGGGTATACTGGCCAATACGATAGCGTTTCCCCAGGTTCTCCACGCGAATGGCAACGTCGCTCATAACTCAAACCACATCCGCAAAGCTGCGCTCCATGCGCCGGAAATACACGACCCCCAGGGCCAGCAGCACAAGCACCGCGCCGGCCGAAATGAGCAGCAACACCGGCTCGATGGGTTTCCCCAGGAGCGCCCAGCGGAAGCCTTCAACCACCCCCGCCATGGGGTTTAGCTCATACAACACCCGCCAGTTGTCCGGGATCAAGGTGGCCGAGTAGGCGATAGGTGTGGCGATCAGCCAGAATTGCGTCAAGAATGGGATCGTATAGCGCACATCGCGATACTGCACGTTCAGTGCGGAGAGCCACAGCCCGACAGCCAAAGCCGTCGCTATTGCCAGCACGAGGAACACCGGAAGCGCCAGGATTGCCGGCGTCAGCGCCGTATGGTAGTAGATCAGCATGCCGGCCAGCACCAGTGCGGCGATGGCGAAGTCCACCAACCCGGCCAGGACAGCTGCGAGGGGTATAATCAGGCGCGGAAAGTAAATCTTCGTGATCAGATATCGGTTCGCCACCAGGCTGTTCCCCGACTCGGTCACCGCATATGCGAAGAGTTGCCAGGGCAGCAAACCTGTATAGACAAATAGCGGATAGGGTATACCATCCGACGGCACGCTCGCGAGCCTGCCGAAGAAGAGACTGAACATAAGCATCGTCAGGACCGGCTGCAAGATCACCCAGGCGGCCCCCAGCAGCGTCTGCTTGTACCGCACTTTGACATCACGCCAGACCAGAAAGTAGAGCAACTGGCGATAATGCCACACCTCCTGGAGGTTAAGCGCGGCCCAGCGCCCGGACGGCTGGATGATAGTCAGAGACGCGCCATCGGCGGCGTAAGGCGCCGATGGTCGTAAGGCTCTCGATTGCACCGTGTCTCCTGCCGATTAGAGTGCGCCCCAATTGACAACTAGCGCCGCGGAAGAGGGAGTGCCATGTACGTGCGGATTGTAGGCGCCCGCGACCAGTGCGGACGGGATTCCAGGTCCCCGGATTTGCCTGCTTCTAGTATACCACATCGTAGTACCTGACGTTTTACATATGGATAATGAACCTTTAGGCGGCGAGGCGGGCTTTTTCGGTTTTTACCGGTCCCGCGGAATAGCACCCAAAGTGAGACCCAACTCCAGTTGGAACAGTGAGTCGGTGCCGTACACCTCCACCCGGCGCAACCCATAGAGCGGGGTGCTGGGATTGTTCTTACCCGGCTCAATGCCACAGGCCCCCAGGAAATCCGTTCGGGCCAGGATCGCGCGGCTTTCGGGGGTCCATACTCCGTAGGGATAGGCGAAAGTACGCACCGGTGTGCCCAGCATTTGCTCCAACGCCTGTCGCGATCCAGCGATCTCCTGCTCTATTTCGGCCGGGGCCAGCCTGGCGAGGGAAACGTGGGTTTGGGAATGGGCGCCCACGGTAAGGCCGCCGGCCTTTAGCTT
>CBJNAR010000081.1:0-8902 GCA_966434075.1 uncultured bacterium | reverse complement strand
GCATTATTGCCGTTGATGGGGGCGGGGTTGGTCACGCCGTCACCCTTCGTATCGTAGTAGTGGCTCTGCGAGCCCACCCCGGCGCCGAACAGTACGCCGAGCACCCCGGCATTAGCCCACTGCTGAATATGGGCGCGACCGTTGGTGGGGTTCAGGAAGTACTCGGCGCGGTTGTCCTGGTAGTGGCCGTCGGTGTTGTTCACGGTGCGGTAGACGCGGTTGCCGTTCGGCACCTGCCACAGCATCACGCGCTTGCCGGTCTGCGTCACCACACCGTTGACCCAACTCAGCATAGTGTCGAAGGTGGGCTGGCGGGTGTTGGTATCGTCCCACCAGCGGTTGCTGCCCTGGGTAAGCTGGTACCAGGCGGCGTCGCGGTCTGACGGGTTGTAGAACAGCGCCTGGAAGCCCGGCCCCAGGCTGTTGAGATAGGTCGCCGTGCGCGTCGCGTGACCCTGCCAGTCGTAGCTCGGGTTGTTGCGTAACGCCAGCACAATGTCGTCGCTCGCCCCGAAGGGACTCATGTCGAGGCCGAGGCTGACGTTGGGCGCGTACACGTCGCGCAAGTGGACCAGCGCCTGGTAGACGCCGCGGAAGTTGTTCGGGTAACCCTGGACATCGGGGTGGCCGCTGGAGGCGACCGCCGCCGGCTGCAACGCGGCGTTGTCCGAGGTGTTCGAGCTATGCTGCTGCATGGTGCCGGTCAGGTCGGGTTCCAGGTCCACCCAGATCGTGCCGCCCGCCGCGCCGCATTTCTGCATCAGCAGCTTGAAGTCGTCGAAATACGCGCGCATGGTTGCGGCGTTATTCAGATTGGCGTATTCGTCGTAGGCGGGCGCGGATTGCAGGATCTGGTAATAGATAAACATCGGGATCAGGTTGGCGCTGCGCGAGGCATTGATATAGCTGGTCGCGAAGCCGCCGTTGCTGTTCCAGGTGGCCCAGCCGTTGCCGGTATTCACACCTCCGGCGAGGTACTGATAGCGCGCGTTCCACGGCACGCCTGAGCCGGTCATCCAGCTTGTGTCGTTGTTGCTCAGCCCGAAGCTGAAGTAGGTGGGGAGACCCGCGGGGGCCGGCGGCAGCGCGCCGGAAGCGGAAGCAGTAGCAGAAGTGGACCCAGCAGACGCGGAGATGGCCGTCGCGATGACCAGAATCATACCAATGGCGCCTACTATCCAGACGTTAAAGCGCTTCAACAAAAGCGTAACCTCCTGAATAGATCGCCCGACCCAACACCCGGACGTATGACCGACCAACCGGGAACTTCATTGCCAAGGAAGTCCAACTTCCGGCCGGTGTTTGTAACCAGAGTTCGTATATCCGGGGAGCATTATAGAAAATAAGAATCAATTTCTTGTAGATCTGTAAGAATAAACCCGTTACATTTTCCTCAATACTGCTGCAACCAGCCCAGTCATAGAAGCCCTGTAGCATCCGCGGCGCGCCACCTTTCATGTTGTGTTTAGCCTGTACCGGTACAATGGGGGTGGTTAGTCAGATGCGCAACCGGCTCCCGCGCGAGAGCCGGGGGTTATCTGTTCTGCGGGGCCGGGGTGCGACCAGTCCGGTCGCCGCACGGCATGGCTATGGCGCACACACCGGAGAACAGCGCATCCGTAGCCGATCCAGTGGAGGACCCGCATGATTTCCGAGGCCCCACCGCCGGTACAAACCGCCGGCGAGGAACAACGGCTGACCGCTTACCCCCTGCGCGGGGGCGTGCCGGCCCGGCTGGGCCGCATCGCCTACCAGCACCGCCATGACTTCCATTACCTGCGCCGCATCCAGTGGGAAGTCATCGAACGCTATTTGCAGCCGAGTCGCGGGGAATATATCCTGGATGTGGCGAGCGGCGACGGCTACTATAGCCGCAAGATGGCCGCGCGCGGCGCCCGCGTCGCCGCGCTCGACATCGACCCCCGACGAATCCGCAATGCGCTCACCTACCACAACGTCCCCGGCGTGGCCTATCGCCTGGGGAACGCCGAAGCCTTGCCCTATGCCGGCGGCACGTTCGACAAGGTGGTCAGCGTCTGCGCGCTCGAACATTTCCACGATCCGCAGGCGGCTATCAACGAAGCCTGGCGCGTGTTGAAGCCGGGCGGACGGCTCGTGTTGCATGTGGATAGCTTCACCTATCGCGAGATCCCGGTCGAGGTGCGCGAGCATCACCGCACGCACTACTATGTGGAGAACTTCTTCACGAAGAAGTCGCTCTGCGACCGGCTGGAGAAGGCGCCCTTCCGGGTGGACGAATACCAGTTCACGTTCAACTCGCCGCTGGCCCACCGCCTGTTCGTATGGGGCGAGATGCGCGGCTTTACCGGGCTGCCCTTCCTGGCGATGTTCCCCTTCGCCTACCCGGCCATCCGCATCAGCGACGGCCTCTTCGGCAAGCGCGACGAAGGCTACGACCTCTATGTGCGCGCGACGCGCCTGGAACGGTAAACCGCCGCGCCACCCGGCGGTTCCGCAAATACACATCATCAGGCGCCGAGGCGATCAGCCCCGGCGCCTTTTGGCTATCCCTCCTGACGGGGCGCGGCGCGATCAAATCGGCGGGCCGTGACTGTGGAGTCACGGCCCGTTGTATTTGTTGATTATGTCAAATGGAAACCGGGGCGAAAACCGACGCTAGACGCTGAACGAATGGCGGGGGCGGCCCACGGCGATGGTGCCGTCGACAAAGCGCAGGTTGAACGCGACGCCCAGTTCGCGGCCCCAGCGCGCGGCGATCTCCTGCTCGCCCCGGCGGTTGATGTCGTCGAGCACGATGGTGTAGTCGGGGGCCAAGGCGGCCTTAAAGTAGGGCACGGCGGGATAGCGGGCGTAGCGCAGATCCTTCGTGTAGGCGGGCGGGCCGTCCACGATCAGTAGATCGATCTTGCGGTCGCGCTTGAGGGCGCAGAGTTTCTCGTCCGCGTACCAGGCGCTGCGGGCGCCGTCCCAGCCGAGGGGCGTCTCGACCAGCGGCGCGTGGATCACCGTGGCGCGGTCGCCCAGGCCCTCGGCGTTCAGTTGTTGCTGCAACAGCGCGGCCCACTCTGCGTCGTGCTCGATGGAATAGAGGTGGCCGGGCCGGTCGCGCAGCAGCCGGGCGATGAAGAACGTCGAAATGCCACCGCCGCACTCCACGATACAGGTGCGCCGGTTGATCACGATGTCGTTGAGCACGGCCAGCAGGCCGCTGGGGCGCATGGCCGCCTGGCTCCAGGGCAAGAACCCCCTGGCGAGCGGGGCGAGCGCCTGCAACGCCAGGATGTCCTTACGGTCGCGGGTCGCGTCGAGCAAGAATTTATTGAGCACGCGATGCACTTGATGCTGTGCCGTGTTCACCGATTACACCTTCCTACGTCCGGATAGGACGCCGCGCATTGGGTAGTGGCAGTAACGCCGGGGCGACCGGTCACGCCTGGGGTTGGACCGACAGGGCGTCGGGCAGCCCGTCCGGTCCGCCCACCAGGGCCTCGTAAATGGGCGCGAAGCCCGCCGCCACATGGGTTTCGTCGAAGCTCTCGGCGCGCTTGCGGGCGGCGGCGCCCATGCGCGCCCGCAACTGCGGATCGCGGGCCAGAGTGACGATATGGGCCGCCAGCGCCGCCGGATCACGCGGCGGCACCAGGAAGCCGGTGGTCTCGTGGATGATCTGCTCCGGGATGCCGCCCGACTCGGCGCCGAGGACCGGTTTGCCCGCGGCCATCGCCTCGGTCACGGCCAGGTTCCAGGCATCGCCGAGGGCGGGCATGGCGACGATGTCGGCGGCGGCCAGCAGTTCCGGGGCGTCGGGGCGGGCATCGGCGATGATCAGGCTGTCGCCCAGCCCGGCCTCGGCGCAGAGATGCTCCAGTTCGGCCCGGTAGCCGGCGAAGGGGCCGCTGTAGCGCGGATCTTCCCAGCCGACCAGCAGCCCGCGCAGGTCTGGGACTTCGCGCCGGGCCAGGGCAAAGGCGCGCACCACATCTTCCTGCCGCTTTTGCTGGATAATCCGCGCCAACTGCAACACCAGCGGCGCATCGGGCGCGATGCCGTACTCGCGCCGGATGGCCGTGCCGTCGATGCCGGGGTGGAACCGGCGGCAATCGACGCCGTTCACCACCACATGGGTGCGCGCGGCGGGCATGCCCATGCGCGGCACCTCGGCGGCAAGGAAGCGCGAGACGGCCACCGCGCGGTCGGCGCGGCGAGCCATGGCCGCTTCCAGGTAACCGCGCGGCCCGCCATAGCGACCCGGCAGCACATGGTAATGCAGCAGCAGGCGCGCGCCCGCCAGGCGCGCCAGCACCAGGCCCAGCGTGCCCGTGCGCGGCGCGGGGGAACACTGCACAATCTGGATGCCCTCGCGCCGCGCGTAGCGCACCAGCCGCAGCATGCTGCCCGGCAGATGGACCCCTGAGCGCAACGCCCGACCCAGCCCCCCGCGCAGGCCCGTTCCGAACTTCCAGCGAACAATCGTCACGCCGTCGGCGGCGCTCAGGCCCGCCTCGCCCTGGGCGTCGCGGTTGAGCACCAGGTAGGCGGCAAACCGCCTGCGGTCCAGATTGCGGATGATCTGCCGGTAGACGGTCATCTCCGGCCCCAGGAACTCGTTGGGGTAAAGGAACAGGATCTTGATCTTGTCGCCGTCCGTGTTACTCATCGTGCTTGGTCCCACCTTGGTTCAGCTTCGCCCGCGCCCAGCCGGCTTCAGAGCTGTTTGACCACCCGCGCCGGCACGCCGACGACCATGGTATTCGGCGGCACATCGCGCGTGACCAGGCTACACCCCGCCACGACCGCGCCGTCGCCGATGGTGACCCCCTTCATCACCATGCAGCGATTGCCCAGCCAGACCCGGTCGCCGATCGTCACCGGCTCCGGGTCCAGCGCCCAGGCGCGGTCGCCCAGGTTATGGAAGGTCGAATCCATAATGTTCACATAGGTACCGATGAGGCAGTCGCGCCCGATGCGGATCGCCCCGGCGGCGGCAATCGAGGTGCCGTAATTGATCGTCGTGCCCGCGCCGATCTCGATCAGGCCGCCCGCCCAGGTCCCCAGTTCGCAATCGGCGGTCTCGGCCCGGAAGCGCACGCCGTCATGCAGCACCATACGGCCTTCGTTATGGACGCGCACGCGCCCGCGCACCCGCACCCACCGGCCCCGCTCCACGCCGCGCAGTTGCACCTGGGCGCGGATCAGTTGCAACCCCACGACCAGGAACCAGCGCGGCCCATGACTGCGCAGCGCGGCCCGCAGCGAGCGCGGCGGATGCGGATCATGCAGCTCGGCGGGGATCGGGATGCGGCTCGTGCCGTCCGGCGCACGATCCAGCGGCAGCCCGTTGCCGTCCGCCGCCCGGCCCGCGCCGGCCCCACTCGCGAGGTCGCCGCCGGTTAATGATCTAGAGTCGATCATATCATAATTCCCATACTACGCGTACACCCCTCGATACGCTTCCAGCGATTTCAAGTACCGGCAAACACCCCATCCGTCAGGCCGGCGGAATGTCCATCCAGGGCGACGGCGGACGGTGCCTCTTTACCGGCAGGTGGCGGATCGTCGATGCGCCGGAGAACGGGGGCAGGGACCCCGGCGGCGATGCTCATGGGCGGAATCGAGTGCGTCACGACGCTCCCCGCGGCGACCACCGACCCGTAGCCGATACGCACCCCTTTGAGGATCGTGACCCGGTTGCCGATCCAGACATGCGGCTCCAGGATGACCGGCACGCCCGGCGGGCGCTCGTCGCGGCGATACAACTCCACATAGTGGAAGTCGCTATCCATGATGATGCAGTGAGTGCCGATACGGCACTCGTCGCCGATAGTAATCTGCGTGGCCGCGCAGATCTCGGCGCCATAGTTAATGAAGGCCCCGTGACCGATGTGCAACTCGCCGCCGGGCAGCACCGCCAGCTCCGTCGTCGCCACCTGGGCATGGAACAGCACCTGGTTGCCGATGGTGAGCCGGCCGCGGTTGACCACGCGGAGCCGGCCCGTCAGCTTCACATACTTGCCGACCACGTCGGCGTGGCGAAGGCTCCAGCGCGCCCAGAGGAGCCGCCGGGCCAGGCTCAGCGCCACCCCCGGCGAGTGCCGGCGCAGCAGCGTGATCTTGCGCGACCAGCTCGCATCGGGGCGTAACAGGCGCCGGGGGGCGTGAGTCTGCATTAGTCCTGATCTCCCGTCAAGCGTTGATATCCGATTATAGCGCGTAGCGCCCAGAAAATAGTGTATGCGACCGCGCTTGCCGCAAACTGAATACTACGCCACCGTCTAGTTACAGATCTGTCACCATTTTCGATCCCGGATTCCCCTGGCAGCTAAGGGCGAGCCCGGCGGCCTGCCCGGCGGTACAGAAAAAGTGCGCCCGGTTTCCTTGCAATTTCGCAAGAATTAGCCCGGATGGCTCGGTTATGGGATTGTCAGCCAAAAATGATAGATTCCTGCCTGCTCAGGCACTACATCTTATCAAACGTTGAGATACGGCCCTGCCCGGTTCAGAGGCTGATAAGTCTCGGCGGATAAGATAGTACCATCACGAACTATACCGGACCCGCGAGACGCAACAGACGGCGGGCCACCAGGGCGTCACCAAGGAGAGGGAGTTACGATGAACAGCCAGGTTCGTATTCTCGGTGCCAACATCGATCAGGTTCGCATGGACGAGGCCATGAAGACGATCCACGAGTTTGTCGTCTCCCAGCAGCCGCACCAGGTGGTCACGGTCAACCTCGACTTCCTGCGCATCGCCCAGGAAAACCCGGAGTTCCACGGCGTCATCAACCGCAGCGACCTGGCGGTCGCCGACGGGATGCCGCTGGTCTGGGCGTCGCAGTGGCTGGGCACCCCGCTGCCGGAGCGCGTGACCGGGGTGGAGCTGGTCGATGAGTGCTGCGCGCTGGCGGCCCGCGAAGGCTACAGCATCTTCCTGCTGGGCGGGGCCGAGGGCGTGTCGAAAGCCGCCGCGGCCAAGCTGATCGAGCGCCACCCCGGCCTGCGCATCGCCGGCACCTACTCGCCGCCGATGGGCCCGTTCAGCGCGGAAGAAGACCAGAAGATGGTCGATATGATCCGCGCCGCCAAGCCGCAGATACTGTTCGTGGCCTTTGGCGCCCCCAAGCAGGACATCTGGATCGCCCAGCACCGCAACATGCTCGGCGTCCCGGTCGCCATCGGCGTCGGCGGCGTGTTCAACTTCCTGACCGGGCGGGTGCGCCGGGCGCCGGAGTGGATGCAGCGCTCCGGGCTGGAATGGCTCTATCGCGTGAGCCAGGAACCGCGCCGGCTGTGGCGCCGCTACTTCGTCCAGGACATGCCGATCATGATGCAGATGGCGGCGGAGGCCGCGCAGGTCCGCGCGTTCGGCCCGGCGCAGCCCGCCCCGCACGGTTTCAACCCGGTCACCGTCGAAGCCGCGCCGGCCCGCGTGCTGCCGCGCAACCTGCCCAACTAGTCCAGCTCAACGCGCACCTGCCCGCGCGGGACACCCTCCCCTGGTGGGGACGGCCCCCGCCGGGCGCGGGGTCCCGTTCGGCACCGAGCGCGACCTACGCGCGGTTCCGCCCAACAGCCAACTCTTGGGCGTAGCCGCCCGCAGGTCGCGCTCGTCGGCGTCAGGCGGGTCCGCCGGGCGGCGCACACCGTTACGGTTCCTGGGGATACACCACATACCGGCGGATCAGAGGGGACGCGCTCCCCCTGACCCACCGCGCGGGGCCGGACTCTCCGGCCTTCGTCGTTTACAGGCTCTGAGATAAGGTTATCTGTATGCCACAGGCCGGCACCATTCTGTTGGCGGAACTCGATAGCGTCTCCACCCAGTTGCTGCTGTTCATCTTGCAGCGCGCCGGTTTCGAGGTGCTGACCGCCACCGGGGGCGAGGATCTCGTCCGCCAGGCCCGCCGGCGGCGCGTCGATCTGATCGTCTCCGAGGTGCTCTTGCCCGATGCCGACGGCCTGGACGTGTGCCGGCAACTGCGCGAGGACTGGCACACCCGCTTCATCCCCGTCGTGCTGCTGACCGCGTTCTCCGATGCGGAGTACCGCGTGGGCGGCTTGCTGGCCGGGGCCGACGACTATATCACCAAGCCTTTCGACTCCAACGAACTGGTCCTGCGCCTGCGCCGGCTGATCGAAACCTATCGCGCCTGCTTCCAATATCATCCGCTGACCCGCCTGCCGGGCGTCACCCTGATCCAGGCCTACCTCAGCACGGTCTGCCTGCACCCGCAGGCCGGGCCCTGGGCCTACCTGCATGTGGACCTCAACCACTTCCGCGCGTTCAACCAGCTCTACGGCTACGAGGCCGGCGACGCCGTGCTGCGCATGACCGGCGACCTGCTGCGCGAGGTGGTCTTTGCCGCGCCGGGCGCCCTGCGCTTCGCCGGCCACCGCGGCGCCGACGACTTCGCGCTGGTCGTGCCGGGCGACGAGGCCGATGCCGTCTGCCGGGCGCTGATCAGCCGCTTCGACGCTTGCGTGCTCGACTGCTATCCCCTGGAGCACCGCGAGACCCGCTACCAGATGCTGATCGACCGGCGCGGCAACGTCCAATCGGTGCCCCGCATGGCCCTGTCCATCGGCGTCGTCACCAGCGACCTCTGCCGCGATATTAGTTGCCTGGAACTGGAAGAAGTCGGCTGGGCGGTGATGCAGCGCGCCAAGCGCGAGGAACAGAGCACCAGCTATGTGAACCGCCGCCAGGTGGCCGGGCGCCGGGCCGCGCAACGTGAACAGCCCTCGCTGGAGACCCGGATGCCCGGCGCTGAGGCGCCCGTCCACGAGGCGAGCTGAAATAATAGCGATTTTGTAAGACTGCCGCCTGTAGAACATTCATTAGCCGTTCACCGCCGCTCCCTACAATAGACGATGTAGGGAGCCATCGTCCCCTGCGCGGCGCCGGACGGACCGGCGCGGGGTCG
>CBJNAR010000080.1:0-8916 GCA_966434075.1 uncultured bacterium | reverse complement strand
GCCGAACCCGCCGACAAACAGGAGGGCCAATTGCCGGTCCCACCCGAAGACCAGTCCGGACCATGCGGTAAACCCGATCAGCAACCATAAGAAGGCCAGCACGGCACAGTATCCTAACGTGGCCCGCACTACTGTATGCCAATACGCTTTATTCAGCATAAGGGTTCCTCGTTGCCCCGCTCGCTATAGCTGTGGTTTTTCGTCCCGCTCTAGCGCGGCCCGCGGAAACCTACTTCACCTTAATCTCGGGTCGTTATGAACGGGCGCCGGTGATTTCAAGCTGCCGGTCAGATACGGGTGTAACAAGGTGAAGCAACCGGCCAGCAACAGAGCCGACAGCACCCTTTCGAGGCCGGGGACGGCCTGCCCCACCCGAGGTGCGAAATACAACCAGAGCCCCGCATTCACCCAGAAGAGCCAGGTGAGCAGCGCAAGGAACAGCGTAGCCCGGCGCTGGGTGGCCGTACCTGCGTTTCCGCCGGGGATGGTGTTATTTACGCTGTTATAATACGTAACCAATCGCAAAAGGAGAACTGCAGAGAGAAGTAAGCCGGCAAGACCGAACCGCAGGCAGGCATTCACGAGGTTAGGGTCCGTGGCGTAGCCCCCAATCGTCGCGACATGTAGAATGCCGGCCCCGAGGAAATCCAGCACGAGGATTGCAAAACCGATGCGATACAGCGCCGTCATAACAGCACTCCTGTAGTGCCACAGGCAACCCCGCCCCCCGCTACATCATAACACATCTGGCGGCGCGAAAGGGCCTGGGACGGGCGCTGTTTTGGCTTGCCGAGCGGATGGGGCCGTCTGCCAAAGGGATATGGCGGCGCGAGACACAGCAAGAGGCCCGGAGCACCGGCTCCGGGCCTCAAGGTACGGTTGTGAGGCATTACGCCTCGGGAGCGATGGGAGCCGGCTTGCGCGGGCTCTGGAACACCTTGCCGGGGTGCCACGGGGTGCCGAGGAACGGCAGGACGTAGCGGTCCAGGCCCCACCAGCCGGCGTTCTTCCAGGCCATGACCAGGACCATGGCGAGCAGGAAGTAGAGCGGATTGACGCCCGCGCTGCCGGCCAGCATAAAGTTGAAGTTCATGAAGGCCGCGATGAGGGCCGACGCGCCGGTGAACAGGCCCAGGATCAGGCAGATACCGGCCAGCAGTTCGCCATAGGCGACCAGCGGGGCGAACCAGGTTTCCGCATGGCTGTTGACCAGGCCCTGCAGGAAATTGGCGTACCAGTCGAAGCCGACGGTCGGGTGGGCGCCCTGGCTGTTCTTGATGGCGCCGGCCCAGAAGCCCGCCAGCGACTTGCCGGTCATCCAGGCGCCGTTGTTCTCGGTAATCTTCTCCCAGCCCGCGGAGACCCACTGCCAGCCGAGATAGACGCGGACAATCAGCCAGAGAAAAGTAATCACACCGGTGTTGTTAAAGAGCTTGACTTCGATCGGGTGGTCCTGCATGACCCCCTGCGCCTCGATTTGATTAGAGCGTGCCATTTTGGGTTCCTCCTCCAAATTTCGCGATAAATACCAACAGTTTCACTAACCTGTTGGGCGGCAACCAGACCGCCCGGTGCAAATAAAAGCGGGTTACGGGGTCGGCGTTCCCGGCTCGTCCGGCACCACGGGGGCCGGGCAATCAGGGCAAGTGGTGCGCTGGTCGTGAGGCAGCACCGTGAAGATGTTGCCGCACACGATGCAGTGGCGACGAACGGGCATCAGGGTCAGGTCGAGACCTGCCTGGGTATCATGCGCCTCTTCAATGGCGCATTCGACCACGTCTGCGGCACCGGGCGTGGCGCAGTTGAGATCCAGGTGGACATCCACGCTGGGGTGCTGCGCGTCGGTCAGGGCCACCGCTGTCGCGTCGAGGTGGCGCAGCAGCCGGTTAATTTGGGTCAGGGTATCCATCGTCCCACTCCTTTGCTTGGAAGCCCGGAGGCTTCGTTCGTTCAACCGTACGAGCATATTATGGCGGGGCGGGGTAAAGAGGCCGGTTTCAGAAGGTGTATATCCGGTGGATATTGGCGACAAGAGGATAGCAATCCGCGGGGAACCGTGAATAAAGGCTGCCAGGTGGTGTATAAGCCCCGGCGGGCACTGTACAAAGATGCCCTCGTTCCCAAATGGCCGGCCCGGACCCGCTACTTTCCGCGGCGGCAAAACGTTGCGAGTCGTGGTATACTGGGGCCAGTTTCCGGCCGCCGTTGGGCCAGGCCACGCTCATGACCAACGAGTAGCACATCAGAAGATTGCTTGAATGGGCACTTACCGCACCACCACCCTGATTCATGCCCATGCCAGGGGAGGCCACACCCGATGATCATTCTCTACAACCCACGCGCGGCGGAGACCAAGCGCCGCTTGCCGCTCTCCCTGCTGTCGCTCGCGGCGGTGTTCGAGGGGCGCTATCCCTGGACGCTGGTGGACGGCAACGCCGACCCCAACGCCGGGCAGACGATCCTGGACCTGCTGGAAAAAGATCCGAGCATCAAGTACCTGCTGGTCACGGTGATGCCGGGGCCGCAGCTCTCGCGGGCGGTGCCCCACACCCGCGCCGTCAAAGCCCGCTTCCCGCACATCACCACCGTCTGGGGCGGCTACTTCCCCAGCAGCCACCCCGACGTGGTGATGGCCGACCCGGCGGTGGACTATCTGGTGCGCAACCAGGGCGAGTTGACGATCCTGGAACTGCTGGAGGCGCTGGAACACGGCGGATCGCTCGACGGCATCAAGGGGCTGACCTACCGCGAGGACGGCGAGATCCGCCATAATCCGGCGCGGCCCCTGACCGACCCCAACCAGTTCCCGGTGATCCCCTACGAGCGCGTGGATGTGCCCAGCTACTTCGGGCGGACCATGCTCGGCCAGCGCACGCTGTCCTATCATTCCAGCCAGGGCTGCCCGTTCACCTGTTCGTTCTGCGCCGTCACCAAGACCTACTGGGGCCGTTGGCTGCCGGAAAAGGCCGACCGCACGGTCAGCACCATTCGCTGGCTGCACGACCGCTACGGCGCCGACGCCATCGAGTTCCACGACAGCAACTTCTTCACGTCGGAGAAGCGCGTGGCAGCCTTCGCCGAGGGCGTCAAAGACCTGCGCCTGGGCTGGTGGGGCGAGGGCACCATCGACACGATCATGCGCTACGACGACCACACCTGGGAACTGATGCGCGATTCCGGCTGCCGCATGATCTTCATGGGCGCCGAGTCCGGCTCGCTGACCACGCTGAAGTCGATGAACAAGGGGCCGCTGACCCCGGAGACCACGCTGGCGATGACCGAGAAGGCGCGCCGCTACAACATCATCCCCGAGTTCTCGTTCGTGCTGGGCAACCCGCCCGACCCCGAAGCCGACATCGTCGAGAACATCGAGTTTATCCGCAAGATCAAGTCGATCAACCCGCACGCCGAGATCATCCTCTACCTGTACACGCCCACGCCGGGCGGCAGCATGTATGACGACGCGGTGAAGGCGGGCTTCCGCTACCCCGAAACGCTGGACGAGTGGATCGCGCCCGACTGGCTGGCCTTCTCCAAGCGGCGCAGCCCGCACACGCCCTGGGTCAAGCGCGAGCACATGGACCTGCTGGCGAACTTTGAGACGGTGATCAACGCCCGCTTCCCGACCGTGTCGGACATGAAGATGCTGCCGTGGCACCGCCAGGTGTTGCGCACGCTGGGCAGTTGGCGCTATCGCTTCGGCGTCTACGGGTTCCCGCTGGAGTTGCGGGCCATGTTCAAATACATTTCGTACCGCCGGCCCGAACTCGAAGGGCTCTAGCCGGGGAATCGCGCAGGCACAACCGGGCGCGCCCGCACGCCCGGTTTTTGCATCCCCGCAACATGAGCCACCGGCAGGCTTGCCGCCACGACGAAACATATACTTTCGCGCTAGCGAGAGTATAAATTGCAGAATCACCGGCCCCGGCGAGCCCCGGCAAATTGGGCCGGGTTTTCGGGGCTACAGGCTTTGACAAGCGTAACTACCCGGTGGTACAATGGTTTTAAGTATCACCGGGCACACCCGGCAGCGTGCGAACCCCATCGCGACAGTGACGAAGCGAGGAACCTCTATGCAACAGATGGGTCGTGACCGCGAGAAGAACGGCGACAGCAATCCCCGCCCCAATCCCCTGCTCGAAAAGCAGTTAGAGGAAATCTTGCGCAACGCCGAGCGGACGCACCGGCGCCAACTGTTCTGGCGGCGGGTGCGCAGTATGGCGCAGGCCACGGTGACGCCCCGCACGCGCGGGCAGCGGGGACCGTCCGCCGGGCGGCTCATGGCCCTGGGCCTGGCGGTGTGCGTGGTCGGCGCGCTGATTGGGCAGGGTATCGCCTGGCTGTCGGCGCTGCTCCTGCTGGTCGGGGCCATCCTGTTCATCAGCCCGATCTTCTTGAGCCTGGCGCGGGGCGGCCACATGACGGGGCCGGAAGAGCGGCTCTGGCGCGGGCGCCCGGTGCAGTATTCGCGCAATGACCCGTTTGCCGCGGGGCGGCGCTGGGTGCAGGAGATGCTGCGCCGCATGCGGGGTGGGCCCCCGCCGCGCAACCGCTAGAGCGCGGTTTCCAGCCAGGTCAGCGTCTGTTCGCTGACCGCGGGGTCGTGGGCGGCAAACCGATGATCGCCGCCCTCCAGCAGCCAGAACGTCTTCGACTCGCCCGCGGCGGCGTACAGGTGGGCGCTGATGCCGGGCGGCACCACTTCATCCCCCGTACAGGCAATCAGCAACAGCGGGCGCGGCGCGATGCCCGCCACCGCGGTATAGCAATCGGCCCCCTCCAGCCAGCACGACAGATCACAGTTCATCACGCGCGGAAAGTCCGCGCCATGCACCCGCCATTGGCCGTAGAAGGTGGCCGGGTCCTTGGCCGCGCGCAGCAGGGCGCTCAGGGCCGCTTCGTCGGGCGTGCTTACGGCCAGGCAGGCGGCCACCTCGGGCCAGTGGTGGGCGGCGTGGATAGCGAAGTAGCCACCCATGCTCGACCCGCGCACGGCGATGCGCGCCGGGTCCACGCCGGGATGGCTCTGTAACCAGGCCAGCGCCGCGCCGATGTCGTGGATGGTGCGCGAATCGACGCAGCCGTCGCTGGCGCCATGGCCGCGGAAGTCGAAGCTGAGCACGGCCCAGCCGCGCCCGGCGGCCCCGGCGGCAAACGCGGCGTGGTTTTCCTTGCACGACCCAAACCCATGGCAGAGGATCAGGGCCGGGGCGGGGTCGTCCCGTTGCGGCCAGTGGATGCGCGCGGCCAGGTTTAAGCCGTCGCTTGAGAGAGTCAGATCTTCACTATTCATTGCAGTTTAATTGTAGCCGCGGGGGCCGCCGGCTGACTGTAAGCCCCGGCACAATGGCCCCTACTTCCACCAGCGCATAGTCGGCGCGTTGATGCCGAGCCGGCGCACGGCCCAGTCCGCGCCCGCGCGCGCCTGGGCGTTGTCGGGCTCGTCGCGCAGTACGCGTTCCATGCAGGCCAGGGTGGTCGAGGGGTCTTCGGCCACACCCCCGAAGTAGAGCCAGGCGCGCGTGTTACCGGGATCGACGGCGATGGCCTTCACGAAATAGTAGCGGGCGCGCCCGCGGTTGCCCTCGACGGCAGCGCGCACGCCCCGGCGCAGCAGGCGGGCCACGCTGTCTTCCTCTTCCTGGGGCGGGGCTTCGGGCGCGGCGGGAGGCGGCACGGCACGGGGCGCCGGGGCCGCTTGCGCGGCGGGCGGTGGGGTGGCGATGGCGGGCATGGAGGGCAGGGTGGGCGCGGGCAGCCCGCCCCAGAGCAGGGTGCGCGGGGGCGCCGGCGGGGCGGCGGGCGCTTGGACCGTGGCCGCGGGCGCGGGTTGCGGCAGCAGATCGGCCTGCGACATCGAGGACAGCAGCGGCAACAGCGGCTGCAACAGCCCCAGCTTCTCGCGCGCCCAGACCAGCCCGGCGCGCGCCTGGGTCTCGCTGGGGTCGAGCCGCAGCACCTTTTGCAGGCACGACAGCGTCAGCGCCGGGTCGTCGGCCACGCCGCCCAGGTAGAGCCAGGCACGGGCGAAGTTCAGGTCCGTGCGCACGGCCTGGACGAAATAATAGCGGGCATCCTCGCGGTTATCTTCGAGCGCGGCGCGCACGCCGAGCCGCAGCCACTCGTATGCCACGGGGTCGGCGCCCATGTCGCTCATGGGCGGCCGCTCGGTCCTTCGGCCATAGAGAATTGGTGTTTGTAGGAAAAGGACTGCTGCCACTGTCGCACCCTCCGTCGTCATAATCAACGAAGAGCGCGCGGAAAGGTAGCAGGATTTCGGGCGAATCGGGCTAAATTGCCGGCGCCGTCATCCCCAACTCCAGGTTACCTCACCGTGCGCGAGAACACCGTACCCGCAATGCCCAGGCGTCACCCCTGTGGTGAGCCGGTATTGCTCACGCGTTTGCCAAGTTATGCGCGATCATCGAGCAGCCGCACATGCACGGTCGCATTGCGCGGCACGCCGAGGCGGGCCAGCACCACCTCGGAGAGAAGCAGCCGGTCGGCCAGATCGGGCCGGCCCTCCACGGCCAGCACCAGCGAGCGATCGTCGCTGGTCAGCACCTGCACGCGCGCCCGCGCGCGCGCCACCCGATCGCGGTGGTTGGCGAGCAGCATATCGAGCGTCAAATCGTCCATGAGCGCCAGCAGCGGGTCGGCGGGCGGGCGGAGATCGAGGCTGGTCGGCATGGCCGTCATGCGCAGCATCGTCTGGCGAGGGTCGCGCAGGTCGATCAGGTGGTTCTTGACCAGCCGGTTGGCGATCAGCCGCACGGCGAAGTCCGCCTGCTTCAATTGCGCGCCGATGGCGGCCAGGTCGCGCCGCCCATCGACCAGCGTCAGGAAGCGCCACTCGCTGAAGCTCAAATTGATCTGCCCGGCGGGCGTATCGACCTGAGGCACGAGGTGGACAAGCATGTTCATGCTCGTGACCGAGCGGCGCACTTCCTCGGCTTCCACGGCGAGCCGGCGGCCCGCCGCGACAATGGCCGCATTGCCGGCCGTGATGGTCGGCTCGACCTCGGGCTCATAGGCCTCGAAGTGGAACTTGCCGCTGGTCCAGAGGAACGGCGCCAGCGCGGCCTCGTAGCCGGTTTCCTTGCCGGCGACCGCGTGGACGATGGCCCCATCCTGGAAATAGAGGCACGCCCGTTGCCCGTCCTGTTCCAGCATCAGTTCCCCGGTCTGCCGTTCCACCTGCAGCAGCGCCACGATGTGCTGCAGATGAAACTCTTCCAGCTGCCCGAGCAGCGCCACAGTGCACCTCGCGGACAAGCCCGGCCCGCCGGCTGCCGCTACAGCGGCTCCGGCGATTCCAGGCGCAACAGCCGGGCGGCGTTGCCCCCCAGCACTTCTGCCAACTCGTTCTCCGATAGCCCGGCGTCACGTGTCCGCGCCAGAAAGCGCGCCTGGCCCAATAACGGGTAGTCGGTCGCCCACAGAATCCGCTCGCACCCGGCGAGGGCGACGACCTGGCGGAAAATATCGAACCGGTAGAGATAGGTCGAAGCCGCGCTATCGTAATACACATTGCGCAGCGCGGCGCCCACTTCTGGCATCAATTCATAGAACGGCAAGCCCCCGCCCCAGTGTGCCGCGACGATGAGCAGGTCGGGGAAATTCAGCGCCGCCTGGTAGATGAGTCCCGGCCAAACGGTCCCTTTGCCCGCATAGAGATGGCCCAGCGGCTCGCTGCTGTGGGTCAGCAGCGGGCGCCGGTAGGCCAGCAGCGGCTCGGCGATGGAGCCGAGGTCGTGCGGGCTGTCGAGCCGGAAGCCCTGCCCGTCGGGGCCGAGTTCGCCGCAGCCGACCAGCCCCGCCTCCAGGCAGCGGCCCAGTTCGCGCCCGGCCACTGCCCCCGCCGCGGGCTGCACAATCGCCATCGCCAGCAGCCGGTCCGGATAACGCCGCACGCAGTCGATCATGTAGTCGTTGTGCAGCGCGCAGATGCCCGGATCGCGCCAGGGAAAGCCGACCAGCACCGTCTTATCGACCCCGGCGCCGTCCATCGCCGCGATCACGTCTTCGGCGCGGGCCAGCTTTTGCTCCGCGCGGGCGTAGAGCGTGGCGAACCAGGCATCTCGCGCCCGGAACCGATCCCGATCCCGCCGCACCTCGTCGGGGAAGACGTGCGCGTGGAAATCGATGATCATGGCGCCAGTTTATGCCAAAGCCGGGGGCTTGTCAAGAACGAGTGGTCAGTGGTCAGTGGTCAGTGGTCAGCCGTCAGCCGTCAGGAATAAGTACGTTACCCCGTCTCCGCTAATCGTGGATGAGAATGAGGGTCAGCAGCAGGCCCCATGATCCGCCGCATAAAACGGGGAGAATCAACGCGGCAACGGCAATGCCCGCTGCCTGTGCGGAACGGCGACGCTGGGTCAGGCCAAAGACGGCCAGCCCCGCCCAGATCAGGATCGGCAGCGCCCAGAGCCACAATACCCCGTTATCGAAGGGGAAACTTCCGCCCACCGAGGCCGCAAAAAGCACCAGAACCCATATGAACGACGCGCAAACGAACGAGAATATCGTCAGGATGGCGGTGTTGCGAACGATCTGGCGATCCTGGTTCATATGATTCCAGCCCCTCCATCGACTACTCGATATTACGGTAACAACTGGAACACCGTCATCTCCGCATCCGGCAGCGTATAGGATGGGACGCCGGGGAAGACGCGAGACAGCTTGGTCTGCAAGGCGGACGGATCGCTGCCGAAGAGGATCGACCAATGGACCAGGGCATAGCGCACCCCGGCGCGGCGCAGGTCGGCCAGCCCGGTCCGGGCTGCCACTGCGGCGAGCGGGTCGTCCACGGCGGTAGCGGGCAGCAGGTAGCGTAGCACCGGCGTGCTCGCGACGAAAGGATCGGGCGGCTGGCGGGCCAGGTGCTGCGGAGCGCGATTCGGGATGGGCAGGTCG
>CBJNAR010000079.1:0-8949 GCA_966434075.1 uncultured bacterium | reverse complement strand
TGGGGATCGCGGCGCGCAACGGGATCATGCTGATCAACCACTACCAGCACCTGGAAGAGCAAGAAGGCGAAGCGTTCGGCCCGGCGCTGGTGCTGCGCGGGGCGCGCGAGCGGCTCTCGCCGATCCTGATGACGGCGCTGGCGACGGGGCTGGCGGTGGTGCCGCTGGTGGTGGCGGGCAACCTGCCGGGTCACGAAATCGAGCACCCCATGGCCGTGGTGATCCTCGGCGGGTTGCTGACTTCCACGCTGCTCAACCTGTTCATCCTGCCCGCCCTGTACCTGCGGTTTGGGCGCAACCGAGACTCGCTTGCCGACCGCGACGTGAGCGCGATCGCGTAGGCAGCCGTGTAACCCGCGAAGTCAGGGCGCGCGGCCCGCAAGCAGTTGCTTGCGGGCCGCCGCTGTCTGCATCCGCGCCAGTAGCGTCTGCTGGCGGCGCAACTCGCGCGCCAGGGGCCGGTATAGCGGGCGCTCGCCGGTGGCGTCGGGGTAGCCCCACAGGCCGGTCGGACAATGGCGCTCGTTGTCCCAGCCGGGATAGTCCGTCACCGGGTAGAGGCAGACCCCGGCGATGGGAACCCCGGCCCGCAGCGCGGCGCGCGCCTCGCGCCCGACATAGCGCAGCCAGGGCGCCCGCCCGTCGCCCTCGGTGCCGACCTCGCTCAGCAGCAGCGGGCGCCGGTAGCGGGCGTAGACCTCGGCCAGCAGGTCGCGCAACGGCCGGTAGAGCGGGTGCTCCGCCTTGATCTCCGGGCCGTTGTGGATCCACTGGTTCCAGGGATAGTGATTGACGCCCACGATGTCGAGATAGCGCGGGTGCCCGCCCAGTTCGGGCCGCCGGTACCCGGCCAGCATATCCCAGCTTTCGTACTGCGCGCGATGGGCGTGCCCGGCGGCTTCATGGTCTTCGGGCTTGTCCGGATCGGGCGCGACGTGGATCAGCGGGTCGGGATGCAGGATCCGCGCGGCGGGCGCGACCGCCCAGACGGCCTCGATGGCGGCGATGGCGGCGCGGACCAATTGCGCCTTGATCTCGGCGCCGCGCCCCAGCGCGAAGGGGTTCATGAAGCCGTCGGTGCCCGCGCCCCAGGCGACAAACGAGATTTCGTTCACCGGCGCCACCAGCGGCGCGCGCCCGGTTTCCTCGACCACCAGCCGGGCGAAAGCGCCGGCCAGCGCCGCAAAGCGCGTGACGAAGGCGGGCGCGAAGAAGTCGAGATCGTCGGGCCAGCCGTAGTGGAACAGGTCCCAGATCACTTCCACGCCGCCGGCCTGGGCCGCGCGCAGAGCCGGTAAGACGCTGGAGAAGTCGTAGCGACCGGGCTGCCGCTCGATCAGATGCCAGCGGATGCCGTCGCGTACCGTATGCAACCCCCAGGCGCCGCAGCGCGCATAGTCGGCATCCGCGAACCGGTCGTGTTCGGTGGCGGCGATGAGGTCGAGCCGGCGGCCATCCAGGCGCCGGTGGGTCGAACATTCGAAGCCGGCCAGAAAGAAACTCGCGAAGGGTGGGTCGGCCATAGTCGAGACGATCCTATTCTTGCGGCAACGAGGCTGCGGCGTACCCCCTGGTGTTTCACTACCCCTTCCCGGCTCCGTGCTCTGCAAATGCGATTCTCTCGTCTTAAGCCGGCTTTATCGCTCCAGGGCTGCGCGGTCCCACCGCCCCAGATCGGCACCGGCCTCGTAGGTGCTTTGCAGAAAATCGAGCAACATGGCTCTGGGATCTGCTGCCCGGCGGACATCGTCGTACCGCAAGAGGAACTCGCCCAGGGCCGTATCATAGTATGCGCTATCCGGGCGGATGCGCGCCTGGGGCAGGCCATCCGGAGCCGGCACCGTATACGCATAGTATGCCGGCGCGAGCATGCTGCCGCTGCCCGGCCAGAATCCGGCGCTGCTGCACTCGTGCGAGTACGCTTCGCGCTGGATATGGTCGGCCCCTGGCCGGTCGGGGGCGCGGCGCCCGGAGAAGCGCGTCACGGCCAGATCGAAGCTACCCCAGAAAAAGTGCACCGGGCTGCACTTGCCGAGAAACCGTCCGCGAAACTCCTTGAAGACGCTGTCGGTCTGCACGAGAATACGCCAGAAGCGGTTGGCGTATTCTGCGTCATAGGCGGCATGGACTGTATCGATATTGCACGCGATGGGATTCGGCACCTCTTGCGGCGTGGGGTTGATCTGCACATTGATGCCCAGCGTGCTCAATATCGCCATCAGTTCCCGGTAAAAGTCGGCCACCGAGCGCGGATAGAGGGCCATATACCGGGTCGCGCCGTCGCTGGTGTAGACGCCGAGGTTATGGTTGAGGAAGTCGAACAGGATCTCGAAGGTGCGCGGCCCGTAGGGGATGGCCGAGGTGGTCAGCCCGCGCGGCGTGACATAGAGCGTGATCTGCCACCAGTGATTGACCATCGGGCTAAGCGCCAGCCGGATCTTGCCTACGATCTGGGTCCACATATGCAGCGTCTCATACGTGTCCTGCCAGGCTTCATAATCAAGGGCCGGCCAGATCTCTTCCTTGCTTGATTCACCGTCCCTCCCCGCATCATCTATCGTGGCGCTGCCGGTCAGGGCGCGCTCCGTTTTCGACTTGCTCACAACCGGATCCTCCTGGCCGCGGCGCACCGGTTCGCCCGGTATATTTAGGTCGGGTAGCCTTTTTGGCCTTGCAGCCCTTTTAGACAAGAAATCTCCCCGGTGATATTGTCCGCGTGGCCCACCACTTCCCGGCTGATGATCCACGCCAGCGTGACCGTGCCCATACCGACACCCGACAGGTCCCTGGGCTGGGCGAGATCGGCGGGCGAGAGTGAGGCCAGGTACGCATCGCTGGCGGCGTACACGGCGGCGGCGTAGGCGCGCAAGGCCGGCAAGTCCACCTGCAGCCGCCGCGTCCAGGGCCCATAATCCTTCCACGCTTCCCCGCGGACCGGCATCAACTCGCTCAGGCCGGTCTTGCCGGCCCAGGCGCTATCGTACAGCGGCGTGCCGCGCTGGATTGCCCCATTGATAATGCGATCTTCAGTCATGACCACGTGGGCATAGGTGGCGCCGATCGGATTGGCCTGGCCGGGGGGAATCCAGTGCGCGGCTTCAGGCGTCACGTCCTTCATCACCGTTTCGAGCAGGGTATGCGCGTCTTTCAGTTGGTCTCGCAGAAGAGCCACAATATCCATCAGGTTCCGTCCTTTCATCACGCCGTGTGCCCGGCTACAATACAGGCCGCGGGGCAGGATTGCCTCGGGGGCCTGCATGCCACCCAGGCCATTGCCAGCGGACACAGCATCTTCTATGCCGGTAGCGTGGATGAATCTAACGCGCCGGTCTACTCGGTCAACTGGTCAGGCCGCGACGGGGGCCGTTCGCCTCCGCACCCCTGCTATGCCCGATCAGAAACCGGCGACCGCGGGGATGACTTCGCGGCCCAGCACCTCCAGCGGGCTGATCCGATCCACCTGCGGGACCGCGCCGAACACGGTCTGGATGCCCATGCCGGCGAGCCCATGCAATCTTTCGATTAGCTCCTTGATTTTGGAACCCCCCTCGCCGGGATCAAAGAGAAATGGGCACGTCTTCTCGATAGTGTCGTAATCGCGGCACTCGCTCTCGCAGTGCCGGCGCAGCACGTCGAGTTTGTGCGGCAGCTCCGGGCCGGGGCTGATGTTACAGGCATCGGCATAGCGGGCTACCAGGCGCAGAGTTTTTTGCTCGCCGCTTCCGGCGATCAAGATCGGCGGGTGGGGCCGGGCCAGGCTCTGCGGCGAATTGAGCGCGCGCTCCATCTGGTAGTGCTTACCCCGGTAGGCTTGCTCATCACCGTGCTCCCCGCTCCACATCTGCAGACAGATTTGTACCGTCTCTTCCAGCATCTCAAAGCGTTCGCTCGCCGGCGGGTAAGGGATCCCCAGGCCCTGGGCTTCGTCCGCGTAATCCCCGGCGCCGATGCCGAGCCACGCGCGGCCAGCCGACAGCACGTCCAGCGTCGAAACCATCTTCGCCAGCAGGGCCGGGTACCGGAAATGGGGCGGGGTAGCCAGCGCCAGAAGTTGCACCCGCCGGGTGGCCGCGGCCAGGAACCCCAGTGTGGTGTAACATTCCGGTATCTGGCCCTCGACCGGACCCATCCAGGGTGGGACAGCCCACAAGTGATCGGCAACGGCGATGCTGTCGAAACCGTACTCGTCCGCGGCCTGCGCTATCCGGGTCAGTGTGGGCCCCAGTTTGCCGGGGCCGCCCTCCCAGATGTAGTTGTTGAGTTGAAGGGCAAGTTTCATGAAGCAGACACCTCCTTACGGGCCACCTGCCGGGGCGGTAGACAGGGCCGGCGAAGCACCGGCAATCAAACCAGTTGCCGGCCGGCAGCCGATGGGTCTGAGGTGTCAGCAAGACCAGTGCCGTGTCGGAGGTGAACCTTAGCATGGAGTAGCACGGGCTGGTGCTACACGGTTTCCGGCCGCGCTTACTCCAGGATGCGTTGGAGGAAGGGTTCCATCATGCCCGTGTCGAGGCCGCCCGGCTGCAGCGCGCGGATCGCCCCGGTCCTGTCGATGAAGACGTGTAGGGGAAGCCCGGTCAGGTAATAGCGGCGGCTCACTCCTCCGTCGCTGTCGAGCACGAACTGCCAGCCGAATCCGCCCCTGGTCACGAAGTCCCGCACGCGCCCGGCGTCTTCCTTGACATCCACGCCGAGGATGACCAGGCCGCGACTCTGATAGCGCGCGTAGAGCTTCGCCATTTCCGGCATCTCCGTCTGGCAGGGTGCGCACCAGGTCGCCCACAGGTTGAGCCAGACGGGGTGCCCGCGATAATCGCGCAGGCTGACGGGTTTGCCGTCCAGATCCGGCAGAGTGAAGTCGGGCGCCAGGTAGCCGGTGAAAGGCGCTTCTGTGGGAATCACGGTGGGCTGTGGGGAGGTCGTGCCCGGTGCGTCTACCGAGGCGGCTGGGGGCGACGCGTCGGGGCCGCCCGGTGCGGGCGCAGCCAGGCACCCGGCCAGGGCCAGGCCGAGCGCCAGGACCAGTACCCGGCCCGCGGCTGGTCGCCGCATACGCCCTTCCTGCACGCTAGCTCGCCTCGCGCTGCATGAGCCGGTTCTGCAGCAGGACGACGACCAGGAGAAACGCACCGCGAATGACCGACTGCCAGAAGACGCTCAGGCTGATCAGCCCCTGCCCGTTCTCGAAGTTCAAGATGTTGAAGATCAGGCCGAGCAGCAGGGTGCCCGCCAGCGTCGCCCCCACGGTACCCATTCCCCCCGTGAGTAGCGTGCCGCCGACGACGACCGCGGCGATGGTAGACAGTTCCCAGCCGACCCCCTCTGCGGGCTGCCCGGCCCCGAATTGTGCCGCCAGGATCACGCCCGCCAGCCCGGCCAGCGCGCCGCTGAGCGTATAAACCGCGATCTTGATGCGATCCACGGGCAAGCCCATCAGCCGCGCAGCCTCTTCGTTGCCGCCTATGGCCAGAATGTGCCGCCCGTATGCAGAGTGATTCAGCACGACCGCGCCGATCAGGTAGCCGATGATCATAATCACGGCGGGAACCGGCAGCCCCAGGAAATCGCCCTGGCCCAGGTAGGTGAAGCCGCTGTCGGTGGACACACTGACAGAGGTGTTGTTGCCGAAGATCAGCGCCAGCCCGCGCGCGGCCAGCAGCATAGCGAGGGTCACGATGAAGGGCAGCATGTTGAGTCGCGCGATAATCACTCCGCTGAGGAACCCGATCAGCGTCCCGGCGAGGACGCCCGCGGCCGTGGCGGGCAACAGGCCGGCGGGACTGACCAGCGCGGCGGTTACGCTGCCCAGCGCAGCCACCGCCCCGACCGAGAGGTCGATGCCGCCCGTGATGATGACAAAGGTCATGCCGAGCGCGATCAACCCGAACATCGAGTTGTAGCGCAGCAGCGTCGAAATGTTATATGCGGAGAGGAAGTTGTCGTAGCGCAGCGCCCCGAACAGGACCAGCAGGACCAGGGCGACGAGCACCCCCTGCCGTTGCAGGAGGCTGGTGGCGCGGGCCAGCGCCGGTGACGGCGTGCGACCGGGCGCGTCTGTCTCCATCGTAGCCATGAGCCGGGGGCCTCCTCCCTTTAGACCAGCCGCGGGCGCTGGATGTAGACCGCGGCCAGGATGATCCCCGCTTTGACCACTAGCGCTGCGGCGTCAGGGATGCCGTGGGCCAGCAAGGTATAGCGGATCAGTTGCATGATCAGCGCGCCGATCAGCGTGCCGACGATGCTGGCCCGGCCCCCGGTCAGCGGCGTCCCGCCCACCGCGACAGCGGCGATGGCGTCGAGTTCCATCCCCTGCCCGACGTTGTTGGCATCGGACGACGAGTTAATGGCGATCACAATCAGGCCGGCGATCCCGGAGAGCAACCCGGTTATGGCGTACACGGCGAGCTTGACCCGGCGCACCGGTACCCCGGCCAGGCGGGCGGCGCCTTCGTTCCCACCCACGGCCAGCACATGGCGCCCGAAGGTCGTGGCCCGCATGGCCCAGGCGGCGAGGGCGACGATCACCAGCATCAGGATCACCTGGAACGGGATGCCCAGGGGCCGGCCCATGCCGATAAACTGGAAGGTGGGATTCTGGAAAGTCTGGAGGTTGCCGTTCGTTACGACCTGGGCGATGCCCCGCCCGGCAATGAACAACACCAGGGTGGCAATGATCGGCTGGATGCGGAAATAGGCCACCAGGCTGCCGTTGAACAGGCCGAACAACCCCGCGACCAGCACCGGCACCACGTAAGCCAGCGGGATGCCGACCGCCGGGTTGTCCAGCAGTGGGATCGGGCTTTTGAAAATCAGCGGCGCCAGGGCCCCGGCAATCGCCATCAGCGCGCCGACCGAGAGATCGATCCCGCCGGTCGCGATGACCAGCGTCATGCCGACGGCGACGATGACGATGGTGGCGACCTGGGTCAGGTTGACGTTGACCGTGAATGGGTTGAGGAAGTTGGGCGTGAAGAGGACGTTGTAGATGATGAGCGCCAGCAGCGCCAGCAGCGCGCCGTAGGTCTGCCCCACGTCGCGGAACCGTGCGGGCAGCAGGGGCCGGCGGGCCGGGCGGGGGACAGTGGTGTCGACGTTAGCCACGCGCCGCGCCCTCCTCGGCCTCCGGGGCCGCCGGGCTGTGGGCCATGGCCGCCATGATCGCGTCCTCGGTGATCGCGGCGTGCGGCAACTCGGCCACGCTACGCCCGTCGCGCAGCACCACGACCCGGTCGCTGCCCTCGGTCAATTCCTCCAGTTCGGACGAGATCATCAGCACGCCCAGCCCTTCGTCGGCCAGTTCGTTGATGATCGCCTGGATCTCGCCTTTGGCGCCCACGTCGATCCCGCGTGTGGGCTCGTCCAGGATCAGCAGCCGGGGATGCAGGCAGAGCCAACGGGCCAGCAGCACCTTCTGCTGGTTGCCGCCCGACAGTTCGCGGATCTTCTGGTCCGGCCCCGCCGTCTTGATGCCCAGGCGCTTGATAAACTCGTCCACGATCGCCTGCTGCTTGCCGCGATCGACAATGCCGCGCCGGGCGAGCACGGGCAGCAGCGCCAGGGTCAGGTTGTCGCGCACCGACATATACGGGATCACGCCGTCGGTTTTGCGGTCTTCGGCGCAAAAGCCGATCCCGGCGCGGATCGCGTCGGCGGGCGTGCGAAAGTGTACAGGCTTCCCGGCGACCCGAACCTCCCCGGCTTCGAGGGCATCGGCGCCGAAGATCGCCCGCGCCACCTCGCTGCGCCCCGAGCCGAGGAGCCCGGCCAGGCCCACGATCTCGCCGGCCCGCACGCTGAGGTCCACGCCGTGGAGTTTGTGGCCGGCGCGCAGCCCGTGCGCGTCGAGCAACTGCCGGTCCGCGTGGTGCCCGCCCTCGGCGAACCCAGTCGCCCCTTCGCGCCGCACCTCGGTCAGGTCTTTGCCCAGCATCCGCGCGACCAGTTCCAGTTTGCTGATGCCGGCGATGGGTTGGTCGGTGACGGTCTGTCCGTCGCGCATGACCGTCACCCGGTCGCACACCGCATACAGTTCGTCGAGCCGGTGGCTGACGAAGATCACCGATACCCCATCTCGCTTCAATTGGCGGATCACGTCGAAGAGCGTCGCCACCTCGCGCTCGTCCAGCGAGGATGTCGGCTCGTCCATGACCACCAGCTTGCTCTGCACCGAGACCGCCCGCGCGATGGCGACCATCTGCTGGATGGCGACATTCAGGTTCAGCAGCGGCTGGGTGACATCCACGCGGATGCCGAAGCGTTCGAGGAGCGCGCGAGCCTCGGTGTGCATGCGCCGCCAATCGACCAGCCCCCAGCGGCGCGGCTCGCGCCCCATGAAGATGTTCTCGCTGACCGAGCGGAAGGGGACAAGGTTGACTTCCTGGTAGATGGTGCTGACCCCGGCGGCCTGTGCCTGGAAGGGCGAGTGAAAATCTACCGGGTGCCCGTCGAAGACGATGCTGCCCACATCGCGCCGGTAGGCACCCGTCAGGATCTTAATGAGGGTCGATTTCCCGGCGCCGTTCTGCCCAATCAGGGCATGCACCTCGCCGCGCCCCACGCGCAGCGATGCCTCGCGCAGGGCCACCACGCCGGGAAAGCTTTTGCTGATGCCCTCCATCAGGAGGAGCGGTGCGGCCTGTTCCACAAGGCACCTCGGTGGATGACCCCACCCGGCGGGCGCGGTGGGCCGGTCCGCCGGGTGGCCGGCGCCGGCATCGCCTCTTAAGAGAGGGTGGCAACCGGCGCCGGGGGTGGGTGTTAGTACGAGTTGGCGATATTGTCTTTGGCGTTGGTCGCGTCGAAGAAGTTGTCCGGGTTGATGATCTGCGGCGGGATCGTCTCGCCGTTGGCGTAGGCCACCAGCGTATCGTATGCCTTGGGGCCGAACCGCGGGCTGCACTCGCAGGTCGCGCCCAGCTTGCCGTCGATGATCGCCTGCAGGCCGTCCTT
>CBJNAR010000078.1:0-8961 GCA_966434075.1 uncultured bacterium | reverse complement strand
AACTCGGCCAGCGCCTTGGCTAGCTCGGTCTTGCCGACGCCGGTCGGGCCGAGGAAGATATAGGTGCCGATGGGCCGCTTGGGGTCCTTCAGCCCGGCGCGGGCGCGCCGCACGGCTTTCGCCAGCGTCGAGATGGCCTCTTCCTGGCCGATGACGCGCTTGTGCAGAGCGTCCTCCATCTGCAAGAGGCGCTCGCTCTCCTCGCCGGCGATGCGCATCAGCGGGATGCCCGTCCACATCGAGACGATCTGGGCGATGTCCTCTTCGGTGACGAAGGGCTTCTCCTCGGTGCGCTCCTCGTTCCAGCCGGCTTCCATCTGGCTGATGCGGTCGCGCAGGCGGCGCTCCCGGTCCAGCAGTTCCTGGGCGCGGCTGTAGTCTTCGCTCTGGATGGCCGCCTCTTTCTCCTTGTGCAGCAGATCGAGGTCGTGCATCGCTTCGCGCAGGTTGGCCGGGCTGGTCGAGCGATAGAGGCGCACGCGCGAGGCGGCTTCGTCGATCAGGTCGATGGCCTTGTCGGGCATGAAGCGGTCGGGCACGTAGCGGGCGGCCAGCGTGGCCGCGGCTTTCAGCGCCTCGTCGGTGATGGTCAGGCGGTGGTGCTCCTCGTAGCGGCTGACCACGCCGCGCAGGATCAGCAGCGTCTCTTCGACGGTCGGCTCGTCCACCTGCACCGGCTGGAAGCGCCGCTCCAGGGCCGCGTCGCGCTCGATGTACTTGCGGTACTCGTCCAGCGTCGTCGCGCCGATGGTCTGCAACTCGCCGCGCGAGAGGGCCGGCTTGAGGATGTTCGCGGCATCGACCGCGCCTTCCGCCGCGCCCGCCCCGACCAGGGTGTGCAACTCGTCGATGAACAGGATCGAGTTGCTGTCCTTGATCTCGGCAACGACCTTCTTGAGGCGCTCCTCGAACTCGCCGCGGTACTTGGTGCCCGCGACCAGCGCGCCGATGTCGAGCGCCAGGACGCGCTTGCCGGCCAGCGTCTCCGGCACCTCGCCCGCGACGATGCGCTGGGCCAGGCCCTCGACGATGGCCGTCTTGCCGACGCCCGGCTCGCCGATCAGCGCCGGGTTATTCTTGGTGCGCCGCGACAGGATCTGGATCACCCGCTCGATCTCTTTTTTGCGGCCAATGACCGGGTCGAGTTTGCCGGCGGCGGCCTGCGCGGTCAGATCGACGCCCAGCGCGTCCACGTAGGGCGTCTTGCTGGGGCCCGACTGCTTCTGGCCGTACTGCTGGCCGCTGCTGTTGAGCACCTGGATGACTTGCGTGCGCACTTTCTCCAGGGAGACGCCCAGGCTTTCCAGCACGCCCGCGGCGATGCCTTCGCCCTCACGGACCAGGCCCAGCAGCAAGTGTTCGGTCCCGATGTAGTGATGGTTCAGGCGGCGGGCTTCGTCCACGGCGAGTTCGATCACCTTCTTTGCGCGCGGAGTCAGTCCGATCTCGCCCATGACGATGCGGTCGCCGCGGCCGATGATGAACTCGACGGCGCTGCGGACCTTGGGTAGCTCGATACCGAGGTTGGAGAGCACCCGCGCCGCGACGCCTTCCTGCTCGCGCACCAGGCCCAGCAAGATGTGCTCGGTGCCGATGTAGTTGTGGTTGAAGCGTTGCGCTTCTTCCTGCGCGAGAGTCAGGACTTTGCGGGCGCGCTCCGTAAACTTATCAAATCGTTCGGCCATGGTATTCTCCCGTATAAACGCAAATGCCCCCGGTGGGGGGCATTCCCAGGTGCGGTGGGCCGGTCGGGCATGCCCGACCGTAAGTCACACCTGTCTGGTTGCATCCGCCGCTGCCGGGGCGCCCTGCAATCCCCCCCGATATGATCAGTAGCCTGGTTACACGCTACGGTCGCGGGGCGCCGGTGACGGGTAGCCAGGCTACAAATATGGACGGGTTCTGCAGATGTGCCTGGACGGCGGGGAACCTACCCCATACTGCTCGCTATTAAGTTGCCGTGCCGGTGTCGTCGCCCTCGGCCTCGCCGGCGGGGGTCTCATTCTCACCGGCGCCCATTTCCGCCTCATCCGAGGCAGAGCCGGCGGGTTCTGCATGGTTAACGGGCGCCTCCGCCCCGGCGGTTTCACTGGCCGCCGCCGCGCGGGCCGCCGTCATGGCTTGCGCCATCGCGGTGTCGCCCAGGTCCGGCTCCGGCGCCGGCGCGACAGGCTGGGGCTGAGGCTGCGGCTGCGGGGCTTCCGCCTGCGCGGTGGCCTCGCCGCCGCCGGCTTGCTCTTCCTCGCGGCCCCGGCCCCGATTGGCGCCACCGCGACCACCCTGGCCGCCCCGGCCACCACGGCCACCCTGGTCGCCTTCACCCGCGGCGCGCGGGGTGGGCACCGGCAGCGGCTCCTGCGGGGGCAGGGTATCGCCTTCCTGCGGCTCCATCGCACGCTTCAGGCTCAGGCCCATGCGCCGCCGCTGCGGGTCGATGCGGATGACGCGGAGCGTCAGCTCCCACCCTTCCTGCACCACGTTGCGCGGGTGCGTGACCCGGCCCTCGGCCAGCTCGGACACGTGGATCAGGCCCTCGATGCCGTCCTCCAGCCGCGCGAACGCGCCGAAGTCGGTCAACTGGGTGATGGTGCCGCGCACCAGTTGGCCCAGTTGATAGTGCTCCATGACCTGGCTCCAGGGCTCGGGCTGGGTCCGCTTGAGGCTGAGGGCGATCTTGCGGTCGCGCTCGTCCACGCTCATCACGTAGACGCGCACCGGCTGGCCGACCTTGAGCACTTCGCTGGGGTGGTTGACCCGGCTCCAGCTTAGCTCGGACAGGTGGATCAGCCCGTCGGCGCCGCCGATGTCGACAAAGGCGCCGAAATCGCAGATGCTCGACACATGGCCTTCGCGGATCTGGCCCGGCTGCAGTTCGGCCAGCAGTTGCTCCTTGCGGGCATCGCGCTGTTCTTGCGCCGCCTGCCGCTCGGACAGGATCAGCCGGTTGCGGTTGCGGTTAATCTCGATAATCTTGAGCGGCAGTTTCTGACCAGTGAACCGCGAGAGTTCACTTTGCTTGGCGGCATCGGTGCCGCCACTGCTCAAGCCCGTGACCTGCGAGGCGGGCACAAAGCCGCGCACGCCTTCCAGGTTCACCAGCAGGCCGCCCTTGTTGTATCCGTTGACTTCCGCCTCGATGATCTCGTTGTTCTCAAACTGCTTCTGCAGCTTGCGCCACGACTTCTCCTGGCGTGCCCGGTCGAGGGAAAGCACAACATGGCCTTCTTTGTCTTCCGGCTGCAAGACCGACACCAGCACTTCATCGCCGATCGCCAGGCGAGCGAATTCCTCCGAGGTGAGGCTCGACAGTTCGTTGCTGGGGATAATACCCTCCGACTTCGATCCGATATCGACCAGGATCTCGTCGGGGTCCTTGCGCATGACCGTGCCCTCGATCACATCGCCGTACTTAAGTTGGCGGAACTGCTCATCGGATGCCGCGAGCAACGCAGCCATGTCGTTCTCGGCATTGGGGGCGGATTCGGCGGCCGGGGCCGGAGTGGGGGCCGGCGCGGCGGACTCGCTCTGCGCCTCCGGCACGTCATGGCCGTTGGGGCTTTCGGCCACGGCGCCGGCAGGAGCCGTGCTCGCCTCGTTTGCTCCATTGCCCTCGTCGGTCGCCGGGAAGTTGGTATCCGTGGCGACTGCGCCGGGAGCGCCGGTCATGGAATCGGTTTCGCCGGTTGTAGTGTCCGGCTGCGTGTTCTGCTCGTCCATAGTGTACAATTAGCCGTCCTTAAACAATAAGTCTGGAGTTTCCGGTACTCATTCACCTCACAGGTCAGGGGGAAGCAAAAGGCGCCGGGCTTTCCAGGGTATTATACAGCATCCATTACTATGGTGCAAGGAATTCATGCGTGCCGGGTCTATGGATATTCATTTCGGCTGAATCGGGCACGATTTAGTCCTGCGTGGGCACCGGCGGCCAGGGGGGCGGCTGGTTCTCGACGGCGGCCTGGAAGACGGTGCGCCGCGCCTCGTGGCCGTTGAGAAAGGCGACGACGGCATAGGCGCCGGGCCGGGGCAGCACGACGGTCACGCCTGCGGCGAACAACATGCGTTGCAGGCTACCCAGCGCCAGGTGGGGCGGGCGCCCGGCCACGAACTCGGCTTCAAACTCGGCCAGGCCCCCGCCGTCGGCATCCTGTACCAGCAGCCGCAGCCGGTGCGGCTCGTTGGTCGCGTTCCAGGGAATATTGATGCCCAGCGCCACGCTGAAACTGATCGGCAAGCTCAGGTCGGGGACGCTGATCGTGTCCCAGGCGCCGCCCATGACATAGAGCTTCCCGTTGATGGCTTCGGCGCGGTCGGCGATCATCAGGAAATCGACCTCCGGGTGCTGGGCTAATTCTTCCATGAGATCCGGATCCTTTCATTCGAGGCCCGCGGGCGAGCGCCCGGTGCGGCGCGCCTCCAGCAGGTGGTCGTAAAACAGGTATTGCTGCGCCCACCCGGCGTAGAAGCCGAACTGGTGGCGCCAGAATCCGGCGATGCGCGCATAGAGCGCGTCGGTCAGCGATTTGCCGCGCAGTTCGGGCATGTAGCGGTCGCGCGTCACCTGGAAGACGTGGGTATCGACCGGCACGGCCTGGTCTTTGCCCAGGGCGAAGGCACACACGCAGTCGGCGATCTTGGCGCCCACGCCGCGCAGCCGCGTCAGTTCGGCGTGCGCCGTGGTGTAGTTGGCGTCGCGGAGCTCGGCGAACCAGCCGGCGGGGCGGGCCGCCACCTGCGCGGCCACCTCGATCAGCCCGGCGGCCCGCCACTCCAGGCCGGTGCGCTGGGCCACCTCGGTTGCATCGAGCCCGGCCAGCACGGTGGCAGCGGGAAAGCGGTAGTAGGTGGTCGATCCGCCGCCGGGGATGGGCGTGCCCCAGGTGCGGCTTACCTCGCCGATGGCCCGCTGGATGCGTGGGATGGCGTTGGCCTTCGAGCAGGTGAAGGACAGCAGGCACTCCTCGGCCTCCTGGTCCACCAGTCGCAAGCCGGCCAGCCGCGTCGTCAGCTCGCCCAGGTAGGGGTCGCGGGTGCGCCAGTCGGCATAGATCTCCGCCAGGTCCACATCGAGGCGCAGATAGGCGCGCACCCAGGCGGCGTCCGCGTCCGCCCCCGCCGCGGGTTGCACGCGGTAGGCGATACGGTCGTCCGCGCCGTCCGCGCCGGGATAGCGCGCCAGCCAGACCACCCGGCCCCCCACGATGCCCTGCCAGTATTCCTCGCCGGGCGGCGGGGTCTTGTGCGCCGGGTCGCGCCGCCAGCGAAAACACTGGCCGTTCGCCAGCGTGCGTTCCAGGTGCAGCAGCCCGGCGGGGTAGGGGAAGCTGCCTTCCCCGGCGCCTGGTTCTTCCGGTGCCCGTGCTTCGCGCATGTGGCGGCGATCCTTCCTTACTAGAATCACAAGCCGCAATCCGCCTCGGTTTGGCGCGCGGCGTGCCGGCTCTACATCACGACCTGTGCCGTCATATCGGCGAGGAGGTGGCATCGGGGTGGGCGACCAACCTAACCCCCCTGCCCCCTTCCCGCCGCGGGAAGGGGGAAACTCTGAGCGGCTTGCCGCCCCGGCGCCCGACTGCTATAATAGGATCATGCCTATGCCCGATCCGGCCGGTCCTGACGACCGGCCCACCTTTGCACCGGAGCCGGACTCCGCCCCCGGCGAGGCCGAACCGGCGGGGGAATCCGAACTGCTCGCGATCCCGCCCGCCGATATGGAGATGGCGCCGGAGGGCGACGACGAGGACGACCCGCTGCGCGGGCGCCACGTGCATCAAATCGTCTCGGTGCGCCTGGGCGCGACGGCCGATTCGATCTTCGTGTCGCGCACGGAGACGATTGTCGAGCACACGCACGGCACGCTGGAAGAGGAGCACGGCGACCTCTGGGATGAGCACGCCCGCGCCCTCGGCATGATGCGGCCGCACCCGGTGCCGCAGGGGCCGCTCGTGGACGGCGACGATCGGCGCCGGGCGCGCAGCCGCCGCCCCTTTGGCCGGCGCGACGCGGTGGTGCGGCCCGGCGGCGGCCCGTTTATCAGCTTCGGCAGCAAGAGCCGCGTGCCCAATCAGATGAGCCGCACCCAGCTCGAAGCCTATCTCAAGCAAGAGCGCCGCATCGCGCTCGAAGTCCGCGACCCCATCGCCATCAGCTATGCCGCCGAGCGCTACACGACCATTACGGCGCTGTTGCAGGAGTTGCCGGAGGGCGAGATCCTCGACCTGGGCAAACCCCTGTTGACGGTGTCCCAGGCCGCCAAAATCCTGGGTTACAATGCCAAAGAGGTCCGCCGCCTGCTGGGCCAGGGCAAGATCAGCGGGCGCAAAGTGGGCAGCGAATGGCGCATTCCACTGCGCGCCGTGCTATAGAGGAGAATCCCCCATGACCACCACCGCCACGCCCGGCGCCTCCGCGGGGCGCGCCGCCGCCGATTACATCGCCGACCGCATCCAGGCCGTGCCGCCGTCGGGCATCCGCCGCTTCTTCGATATCGCGGCTACCATGGACGACGTGATCTCGCTCGGCATCGGCGAACCCGATTTCGTGACCCCGGCGCCGATTGTGCAGGCGGGGATCGAGTCCCTGCGCCACGGCGAGACGCACTATACGTCGAACTCGGGCATCCTGGAACTGCGCCAACTGCTGGCCGCCCAATTGGAGCGGCTCTATGGCGTCGGCTATAACCCGGAGACCGAACTGCTGATCACGGTGGGCGTGAGCGAGGCGTTATTGCTGGCCTTGATGGCGATCCTGAACCCCGGCGACGAAGTGATCGTGCCTGAGCCCTGCTTCGTGGCCTACCAGCCGACGGTCATCTTTGGCGGCGGGGTGCCCGTGGCCGTGCCGACCCGCGTGGAGGACGACTTCCAGGTGACGGTGGCCGCCCTGGAGCGGGCACGCACGCCGCGCACCAAGGCGGTGCTGCTGGGCTACCCGAACAATCCCACCGGCGCCGTGCTCGCCCGCGCCCGTCTGGAGGAGATCGCCCGCTGGGCGGCGCAACACGATCTGCTGGTCATTTCCGACGAGATCTACGACCGGCTGGTCTACGGTGTGGAGCATACTTGCTTCGCGTCGCTGCCGGGGGCCTGGGGCCGGACCCTGTTGCTGGGCGGCTTCTCCAAGTCCTACGCCATGACCGGCTGGCGCATCGGCTATGTCGCCGCGCCCGCCGACCTGCTGGCCGCCATGCGCAAGATCCACCAGTACATCATCATGTCGGCGCCGACCACGGCCCAGGAAGCGGCGATTGAAGCCCTGAAGAGCGGCGAGCCGTTTGTCGAGGAGATGCGCGCCGAGTACGATCGCCGCCGCCGCACGATTGTGGACGGCTTCAACAGCCTGGGCCTGGCCTGCTTCGAGCCGCGTGGCGCGTTTTATGCCTTCCCCTCCGTGGCCGTGACCGGGCTGACCGACGCCGAGTTCTCCGAGCGCCTGCTGATGGAAGAGCATGTGGCGATGGTGCCCGGCTCCGCCTTCGGCGAATCGGGGCGCGGATTCGTGCGCGCCTCCTACGCGACGGCGCTGCCCAAGATCGAGCAGGCGTTGGAGCGGATCGGGCACCTGGTGGACCGCTGCCGCCGCGGGTAGCGCAAGCGGCATTCTTTTTGCTCTCGACTCGCGGAGGTTGCCGGCCAGCGGCCTTGGAGTACCTACCTTTCTAGAAAAGGTGAGTTCGTGAGCATGCATGACGAACCGCAACAGCCCGTGGAGCCGGATGGATCGGGGTCCGCCTCCGGCGCCACGGGCGGCGCGACGCGGCAGACAGTCCGTGTGGCGCGTCCCTCCCCTAATGCCGGCATCAGTACGGCGCCCGCCGCAGTGGCAGCGCCGCCGGCGACCGAAATCGGCCCATCGGTGCCGGTCCAGAAGCCCGGCGAAGCCCTGACAGCAGCGGGCGCGCGCCTGTCGATGGCCGAACTGGAGACCCACCAGGTGCGCCGGGGCGTGCGCCCCGGCGACAAATATGTGCGCCGGGTCCGCCCGACGGACGAGGGATTCCGCCGGGTGGGGCCGGGCCACCTGGAGGCCCTGCCGCGCACACTGGAGCCGACCACCGGCGTCGGGCGGCTGTTCGCCGTCCTCAAACGGATCATTATCGGCACCCCGCTCAGCACCGCCGCCGCCGCCCATGAGCGCCTGAACAAGGTGCAGGCGCTGGCCGTGCTGTCGTCCGATGCGCTCTCGTCCGTGGCCTACGCGACGGAGGCGGTGCTGGGCAGCCTGCTCGTCGCGGGCTATGCCGCTTTCCAGGCGAATATCGAGATCTCCATCGCCATCGCCGTGCTGATCGCCATCGTCATCTTCTCCTACCGGCAGACGATCTATGCCTATCCCAAGGGCGGCGGCTCGTACATCGTCGCCAAGGACAATCTCGGCACGCTGCCGGGGTTGGTGGCCGCGGGGTCGCTGCTGACCGACTATACGCTCACGGTGGCGGTGAGTATCTCGGCGGGCGTCTTCGCCGTCATCTCGCTGGCCCCCGCGCTGGCCCAGCACCGCGTGGCGGCCTGCCTGGTGGCGATTGCGGTCATCCTGCTGCTGAACCTGCGCGGCTTGCGCGAGGCGGGCAACGTCTTCTCTATCCCGACCTATGTCTTCCTGGCGACTGTGTTTTTGATGCTGGGGCTGGGGCTTTTCGAGTTCTTCACCGGCAGCCTGAGCAGCGTCGTCAACGTGCAGAACGTCATCCCGCCCGGTAATCCACGGACCGGCCAGTTGGAAACGGTGGGCCTGGTCCTGTTGCTCACCGCGTTCAGCAGCGGCTGCACGGCCATGACCGGGATCGAGGCCATTTCGGACGGCGTGCCGGCGTTCAAGGCGCCGGAGTCGCGCAACGCGGCGCAGACGCTGGTCACGCTGGGGGTGCTGCTCTCGGTCATGTTCCTGGGCATCTCGTTCCTGGCCGATCAGATGAGCGCGAAACCGTCGGGCACTGAGAGCGTGCTCTCGCAGGTCGGGCGCACG
>CBJNAR010000077.1:0-8961 GCA_966434075.1 uncultured bacterium | reverse complement strand
GCTGAGCAAGAGCGCGGGCAAGCCGCTGCTGTTCACCGAGATCGGCTACGGCAACCACCAGCAGGCCGCCATCGACCCCGCCCGCGACCCGTTGCCGACCGACGTGCGCGACGACGACCTGCAACTGCAACTGGGGCAGGCGTTCCGGCAGCGGTGGGGGGGAGTGCCGGGCTTTGCCGGGTACTTCTGGTGGGAAGCCTTCCTCGACCAGGGCGACCGCCCCGAGATCAGTCACGACATCATCGACCGGCCCATCGAGAAGATCATCTTCCAGCCGCTGCCCGGCGAGACGGCCACCCCCACGCCGGTCCCAACTCCGGTGCCGCAGCCGGTGCCGACTCCCGTGCCGCCGCCCGTGGTGCCGCCGGTCCCGCCGCCCGTGGTGGAGCCACAGCCCACGCCGGAGCAGGTGCTGGCCCTGAACGGGCTGCATGGGCCGAACTGCGCCTTCACCGCGTTCCACACCCAGCCGCGCGGCAAGGCCGAGGGCGCCGATAGCGCCTGGCAACTGGTCGGCGCGGCGCACGCCACCTGGATCAAGCTGCTCTGGCCCGACCACCACCGCGCCGATGCCGAGCGCGCCCGCGCCATGGGCCTCAAGGTGCTCGTGCGCGCCCCCGGCGAAGGCTATCCCGCCTCGCGCGACGTGCAGGCCATGATCCAGGAGTTTCGCGGCGTCTGCGACGTGATCGAGGTGGGCAACGAGCCGGCGCCCAACAGCAAGTACGCCACCTGGGACCAGGCCTACTGGAACCACGCCTGGTACGTGGAGAATGTCTGGCAACAATGCTCGGATGCCGCCCACGCCGCCGGGATTCTGCTCTGCGCGCCGGGCTGGCAGGCCGAGAAAGAGCCGCCAAGCCCCGACTCGGTCGGCAGCCAGGCCCTGTCCGACCGCCTGCACCAGGTCTATGGCGCCTACGATGCCGTTGCCGTCCATTGCTACGACTCGTTCAACCTCGACATCCCGCCGGTGATCGACCGTATCGCCCGCTGGTATAGCGCGTTCAACAAGCCGGTCTACATCACCGAGTACGGCATCGCGGCGCGGGTGCTGCCGGGTGCGGGCGCCACCGATAGCGACGCCGTGAAGGTGCAGCGCTATGTCGCCTTCCTGCGGCGGCTGGCGACGCGCGATTACATCAAGGCGGCGTTCCTGTTCATCCTCAACGGCACCGACGACTTTGCCTGCTTTAACGCCGGGGGCTACGACCCGAACGGCGCCAACAGCTACTGGCTGAACCCGGCGGCCTATGCCCTGCTCGGCAATACCCTGAGCAGCGCCTCGCGCGACCTGGAGCCGCTGCCGCCGCTTGACCGCGGCCTGGGCGGCGACCTGAGCCAGGGGCTGGCCGTGCATATCGGCGCGGACGACCGGCCGCACGGCCCCGACTACCCGATCCAGAGCGTGCCCACCATCAGCCCCGCCGTGTACGCCTCGGTGCTGCAGGCGCACAAGAGTCCGGCGTTGCAGGAAGCCGATGGGCTCGACTACTACCGTGCGGCCACGGCCAAGGGCATCAACCCGGCGGTAGCGCTGGCGTTCTTCGAGCACGAAAGCGTCTGCGGCACCCAGGGACCAGTGGTGGACGCGGGGGCGAAGAACTGGGGCAACCTGCGCCCGCGCAACGACGGCACTATTGGCCGGGCGGTGCGTAAAGTGAGCACGCAATACGGCGTGTTCCGTGGCTATAACCGTTACCTGGATGGCTTGCTGGATTGGTGCGACCTGATGCTCTCGGTCTACCAGGGCATGTCGATCCGTCAGGCGCTCAAGATCTACGCGCCCGCCTCGGACCAGAACGACCCCAACAGCTACGCCGGCATCGTGCTGGGCCGTCTCGCCAAGTGGGACCAGGCCAGCGGCGACTTCGACGTGCCGGGCACGGCGCCCGTGCCCGCGCCTGCCCCTACCCCGGCCCCGGCGCCTGCGCCTGTCGCGCCGCCCGCGCAAAACGGCCCCACCGATTACCCCTTGCTCGCCGCGCCGACGATCAGCTCCGCCGCGTTTACCGCCGCGCTGGCGGGCAGCCCCGCGCTGGACGAGGCGCCGGGCGAAGCCTACTACAACCTCTGTGTGAGCAACGACGTGGACCCCGCCGTGGCCCTGGCCTTCTTCCAACAGGAGAGCAACTGCGGCCTGCTGCCCGGCGCCGCCGAGCACAAGAACTGGGGCAACCTGTGGGACGCCCAGGCGAACGCGCTGGGCACCTATGGGACGTGGCTCGACGGGCTGCGCGATTGGTGTGCGCGCCTGCAACGCCCGGCCTATACCGCCCACGGTACGCCGACCATCGCCTCAATTGTGCCCCTCTACCAGCCCGCCGGGGCCAAGCAGAACGGCAATGACTGGTATATCGCCCGGCTCAGCGCGCGCATCGCCGGCATGCAGGGGACGTGAGCATGGCGGAACCGGGACAGGATGGCGTCTTGATCATCGGCGGGGGGATCGGCGGGCTAGCGGCAGGCATCGCGCTGCACCGGGCAGGCATCCCCGCCCAGGTGTTTGAGCAGCGGGCCGCGGCGGGCGAACTGGGCGCCGGGCTGACCCTGTGGGCCAACGCCATGCACGCGCTCGCCCGGCTGGACCTGGCGGATACCGTGCGGGCGCGGGGCCGGGCCGGGATCGGCGGCACCATCCGCACGGCGCGGGGCGCGCCGCTGCAACGCATCACGCCCGCCGCCCTGGAGCGCGCCTTCGGCTCGGCCAACGTGGCGATCCACCGCGCCGACTTGCAGGCCCTGCTCATGGCCGCGCTGCCCGCCGGGATGCTGCACCTGGGCATGCGGCTGACGGGCGTGGAGCAGGACGGCGCGGGCGTGCGCGCCTGTTTCGCCAACGGGCAGGAAGCCCGCGGCGCCGTGTTGATTGGCGCGGACGGGATCCGCTCGACGGTGCGCGCCGGGTTATGGGGCGATGCGCCGCCGCGCTATGCCGGGTATACGGCCTGGCGCGGGGTGGTCCGCATCGCCCGCGACCCGCCGCCGGGCGCGGAGGCCGGGTTCGAGGCGTGGGGCTGCGGCGCGCGCCTGGGCGCGGTGGCTATCGGCGGGCGGCGGGTCTACTGGTTCGCCACGCGCAACGCGCCGGAGGGCGAAACCGACTCCCCGCGCGGGCGCAAGGCTGACGTGCTCGACCTGCTGGCCGGCTGGCACCCGACCATGCTTGCCCTGGTCGCCGCGACCGACGAGGCGGCGATCCTGCGCCACGACATCTATGACCGGCCGCCCCGCGCCCCCTGGGGGCAGGGCCGGGTCACGCTGCTGGGCGACGCCGCCCACGCGATGACGCCCAACCTGGGGCAGGGCGCCTGCCAGGCCATAGAAGACGCCGTGGTGCTGGCCGGCTCGCTGCGTGCCGCGGACGACCCGGTGGCCGGGCTGCGCGCCTACGAAGCCGCCCGTGCCCCGCGCACCGCCCAGATCGTGCGCCAGTCGTGGCTGATGGGCCGCATCGGCCAGTGGAAGCAGCCGGGCCTCTGCCGGGTGCGCGCCGCCGTGATGCGCGCCATGCCCGAGCGCGTGGTGCTGGCCCAGTTGGCGCCCGTCCTGGGCTACCGGGTATAACCAGGGCGATGGAAATCATCCTCATGGCGGCGGTGACGCTGGACGGCAAACTGGCCCGCCACGCGGCGCATCTGTCGGACTGGACCTCGCCGGAAGACAAGAAGTTGTTCCGCACCGAGACGCGGCGGGCCGGGGTGATCATCCTGGGCCACAACACCTTCCGCACCCTAGCCCGCCCGCTGCCGGGCCGCCTGCACATCGTGCTGACCCGCGACCGCAGCGATAAGGTGGACATCCCCGGCGTGGTCGAATACACCAGTGCACCCCCGGCCACCATCGCGGCGGACCTTGCCGCGCGCGGCTACACACGCGCGATCCTGGTGGGGGGGGCGCAGGCCAACGCGCTCTTCCTGGCCGCCGATCTGGTGGACGAAATCTGGCTCACGGTGGAACCGGTCATTTTCGGGCAGGGGCTGGGCCTGTACACAGGGATGGCGTTCGACCGGCGCGCCCGCCTGGTCAGCCTGACTCCACTGAACGCCGATGCTTTCCTCGCGCGCTATCGTTTGCGCCCCGGCCCGTAGCGGCTGTGCTTGCCTGCGCTTGGCAGGGGCACGGGCGGCCCAGGGATTGCTAAAGGAATCGGTTTGTGATAGGATGCCTTTGCAGTGGATCGCAGCGGTAGTGACACAATCCAATCAGGTAACGCTATGACTACACTCCAGGAAGCAGAAGAGATCCTGTCCAGAATGACTCGCGCCGAGAAGGCGCAGGTGCTCCAGTGGGTGGTGCGCGACCTGGGGGATGCTTTCCCCGGCATCGATCTGCGGCCCGGCGTGGCCGGTGGAGAGCCGTGCATTGTGCGCACGCGCATCCCCGTCTGGACGCTCGTCCAGGCCCGGCATCTGGGCGTCACGGAAGCCGATTTACTGCGCAGCTACCCCACGCTCCGGGCTGAGGATTTAGCCAATGCCTGGTCCTACTACCGGTCGCACCGGGACGAAATAGACGCGCAGATCCACGAAAACGAAAACGCCTGATGCTGAACGGTCTATCAGGAGGCTAACGAAGGTTCCCTATGATCGATCCTGAACCGCAGGTCCAATACGTCTCCGACGAAAAAGGCAATGTGCAGGGTGTCATCGTGCCCATTGAACTATGGCGGGAGATCCTATCGGAGCGCGGAACGGCGTATCTACTCAACAGCGACGCTATGAAACGACGCTTGTTGGAAGCCATGCAGCGTCAGACCGGCATTCCATTTGAACAAGCGCTTGAGAAGCTTGGAATCTGACCAGGCGGACCAGGAAGACCGCATCCTGGCCTGTCGTTACCATTATTGACGCCCAAAACAAAGCATAGGCCCCGCTCTTTCAGCCAGGAGCGGGGCTTGTGCTTACTGCCGCTGGGGTTGCGTCAGGGCGCGCAGGTTGGCCTCGCTGAAGATCAGACGCATGTTGTTGAAGACGCTGGCCGACAGCCGCTTCGCCTCCGCCTTGCGGTCGGGGCCGGCGCTGCTTTCCCGGTCGATCAGGTGATCGATGGCCGTGCGGGTGCAGCTAATCACTTCGATCAGGCTGGTCGCGCTCGCCCCGGTGCGGATGCGTTCCTCGACTATCGCGCGCAGGTGGTCGCGCATCGGCGTCAGATCACCGGTGGCAAACGTTTCCGCCACCGTCCGAAACGAGGCGATGAAGGCGGCGTGCAATTCCTGCGTGGGCATCGCCGCGTACACAGGGACGCGCCGCCGGGCGTCAGCAGTGACCTCGATTGCCAGTTCGTCCATGTTCGCGCGCATCAAGCGCGCCAGCCAGAGGCCGGTCGATTGGTCCATGTTGATCCCCCCGCATCTAAGACGTGATGCAGTTACGATTTGCGGGCAGGCGGTGTGCCGTCTACCGATGAATTATGATGCCGGATAGCGGCGCGCCCGGCGCCGGGAACAAGGCCGCACGCACCAGCCTCGCCACTCGATAGCAGGGCGGCGAGGCTGTGTACATAACGCCGGCCGCCGGTCAGGCCACGGGTGCCGCCGGGGTGCCGCCGGTGGGCGCAGGGGCCGCGCCGTCGCCCGTGACCATGCTGGCCTGCACCAGTTCGGCCAGATCCAGCAGTTGTAAGTCGTTTTCGACGCCCTTGCCCTTGATGCCGTCCTGGAACATCGAGGTGCAGAAGGGGCAGCCGGAGGCCAGGGTGCCCGCGCCCGTTTCCTGCACATCGATGATGCGATTCTGGTTCATGCGCCGTCCGTGGCGTTCTTCCAGCCACATACGCCCGCCGCCCGCGCCGCAGCAGCGCGCCGTCTCCCGGCTGCGCTGCATCTCGACCAGGTTCACACCGGGAATGGCTTCCAGGATCTCGCGCGGGGCGTCGTAGCCGTCGTTGTAGCGGCCCAGGTAGCAGGGGTCGTGGAAGGTGATGGTCTGTTCCACGGCGGTGCCCAGCTTGATGCGCCCCTCCTTGATCAGATAGTTGATGAACTCGGAGTGGTGCATCACCTCGTAGTTGCCGCCCAACTGCGGGTATTCGTTCTTGATGGTGTTGAAGCAGTGCGGGCAGGCCGTGACCAGCTTGGTCACTTTCAGCTCGTTCATCGTCTCGATGTTAGCCTGGGCCAGCACCTGGTAGAGATATTCGTTGCCGGGGCGGCGGGCCGGGTCGCCGCAGCACGACTCGCTCTTGCCCATGATGGCGAACTTGACGTTGGCCTGCTTGAAGATGGCGGCCAGCGCGCGGCTGATCTTCTGGTTGCGCTGGTCGAACGATCCCAGGCAGCCCACCCACCAGACCACCTCCAGCCCGGACACGTCCTCCACGTCGGTGACTTCGGGAACGCCCAGGCCGTCGGCCCACTTGGTGCGGGTCGAGTTGTTGAACTGCCAGGGGTTGCCGTTCTGCTCCAGGTTGCGGAAGGTGCGCGCCAGTTCGTCAGGGATGCGGCCCTCCTGCATGACCAGGTTGCGGCGCATATCCACGATCTTCGGCACATGCTCGATGAACACTGGGCAGGCTTGCATGCAGGCGCGGCAGGTGGTGCAGGACCAGAGCGTCTCGTCCATGATCACGCCGCCCGCTAGCGGGATGCGCGCCTCTTCGACCAGCGATTGCAGGGCGGTTACGCCCGACCCGGCGGCCTCCTGCTTTACGGGCGCCTTTTGTTTGGCGGCCACCAGGGCCGGCCCCGCCATCAGCACATGCTCTTGCAGGTCGAGAATCAGCTTCTTGGGCGAGAGGGGCTTGTCGGTGGCCCAGGCCGGACAGGCGTCCTGGCAGCGCCCGCACTCGGTGCAGGTGTAGAGGTCCAGGATGTCCTTGCGGCCCAGATCTTCGACCCGGCTGGCGCCCAGCGGTTCCTCGTTCTCGATGCGCTGCTCGATGTCCTTCACCAGCGGCAGGGCGCCTTTGGGCGTCAGGTCGTAGAAGAAGACGGTGAGCGGCGAGGTGAAGAGGTGCATGTGCTTGGAGTAGCCCAGGTAGACCAGGAAGCCCAGGATGGTGGCGATATGCACCCACCACGACGCGTCGTGCAGCAGATGGACCCAGCCGCTGGTGGGCGTGGCGCCAAGGGCCTGAAATAGCGTGGCAACCGCCGTCGAGAAGGGTCGGAAGGCCCAGTCGTATGGCTCGGCCCCGGCCACGATCTCCGCCCCCTGGATGATGAGCAGCGTGACCATGAGCAGGGCGATCAGGGCCAGAATAATCGGCCCCTGCGGGTCGCGGCTCAGGCGCTCCGGCTGGGTGACGTAGCGGCGGTAGAAGAACGTGACGATGGCGACCAGCACAAACACCTCGGCCAGGTCCTGCACGAACATGAACCAGGTGGTGCCGCCGAACAGCGGCAACCTCCAGCCCGGCACGAGGCCCGACAGGAACAGGTCGAGCGCGCCGATCTGGATGATCAGGAAGCCCCAGAAGGTGATCGCGTGGGCCAGCCCGGCGGCGGTGTAGTGGTTCCAGAGCCGGAACTGGCCCAGCACGTTCTTGCTGAACAGGCCGATCCGCTCCGGCAGCCGGTCGAAGCGCGGCTGCGGGCGGCCCAGCATCGCGTAGCTGTAGATCTGCCGCAGCCGGTAGCCAAACCAGCCAATCGCCGTCGCCATCATGGCGATCAGGATCAGGCGCGGCAACAACTCTTGTGTCGGTACCATGAGCCTCCTCGACGAGTGCTGAGTGCTGAGTTGTGTCGAGTGATCAGTGAGCTTCTCGTGTCATTCTGAGCGGAGCGAAGAATCTCGTCTCGTTGGGGAAGCGACGAGACTCTTCGCTCCGCTCAGAGTGACAGGAACTACGACTCGGCACTCAGCACTCAGCACTCGTTAACTGTTCTTGCGGCGGGCGAGTTCGGCGTTGAGGGCCGGGACCACCTTGAACAGGTCGCCCACGACGGCCAGGTCGGCGAACTGCATGATCGGCGCCTCGCGGTTGTTGTTGATGGCGACGATGGTGCCGCTGGTCTGCATGCCCACCTTGTGCTGGATCTCGCCGGAGATGCCCACGGCCAGGTAGAGCTTCGGCTTCACCGTCTTGCCCGTCTGGCCGATCTGGTAAGCGTAGGGGATCCAGCCGGTATCAACGACGGCGCGGGTGGCGCCGACGGCGCCGTTCAGGTTGGCGGCGAGTTCGCGCACCATATCGAAGTTCTTGGCGTCGGCCAGGCCGCGGCCCCCGGCCACGATCACCTGGGCTTCGGCCAGGTTGGGCACGCCGCCCTGCTCGGCCTTGCGCTCGACGATGCGCACCTGCATGGGCGTGTCCGCCGGGACCGGCACCTCGGCGATCTCCGCCGTGCCCTCGCCCTTCTTGAGGTCGAACGAGCCGGGGTTGACGATGACCACGCCCGGCTGCGCGCCGTCGGTGGTGAAGGTGCTGCTGACGCGCAGCGTGCCGCTGAAGGCCGCGATCATCACCCGCGCTTTGCCGTCCACGATGTCCAGCGCGGCGACGTTGGCCTGCACGCCCAGGCCCAGCTTGCCGACCAGGCGCCCGGCCCAGTCCTTGCCCAGCGGGCTGCCGGGCAGCAGCACCAGCCAGGGGTTGTGCTCGCGCACCAGCGCGGCCAGCACCGCGGCGGGCGGGCCGATCAACTCTTCCTGGCAGCGCGGGTCGGTGCACAGGTAGACCTGCTGCACGCCGTAGGCGCCCAGGGCCTCGGCGGCGCTGCGCGGCCCGCAGACCACGGCCACGGCGCGGCCCCCCACCTGCCCGGCCAGTTCGGCGGCCTTGCTCGCCAGTTCCAGGCTCAGCCGCTTCGGCTTGCCCTGGCTGTCGATTTCCGCCATGACGAAAATATCACGTGTCGTGCTCACGGGTACCTCTCCTGTCGGTGGTCAGTGGTCAGTGGTCAGTGATCAGTGATCAGTGTTGAGTAGTGCTTGTAGGGGCCGGTTTCAAACCGGCCGGGTGCCTGTAGGGGCCGGTTTCAAACCGGCCTTGCCACCCATCAGGGTACTGATC